>JAGNNB010000029.1 GCA_017990865.1 Lysobacteraceae bacterium | reverse complement strand
AGCAGCATAATGCGGTGCGCGGCATCTCGATCACACGGAATCGTCGCAGGACAGTCGCGCAAACAATCAGGCCTGTGCCGCGTCGAGTGAATGCGGCGGGAGGTCTCGGTGCGTATCGCGTCCGCATGATGCACAATCGAATTCGCGCATGAGCGCGCGGAGGCCGTGCCACACTCCGCTCCCCCCTCGACAACGCTGGATGCGATGATCAACGACGACGACGCCACGACGCATCGACCGGCGCCCGCCGCGACAGGCGATTTGCGCGCGTTGTGGCCGCTGGTCCGTCGACACCCATGGTTGTTCGCGATCTGGCTGGCCTCGCTCGTGGTGGCGACCGCCGCCACCTTGACCTTGCCGGTGGCTTCGGCGCAGTTGATCGACGGCGGCTTTGTGCATGGCGATGCGGCGCAGATCAATCGCGATTTTCTCGCGCTGTTCGGCGTCACGTTATTGTTGGCCTTGGCCGGCAGTGCGCGTTACATCTTCGCGGCGTTGCTCGGCGAACGGGTCGTCGCCAGTTTGCGCGAGCGGCTTTACGTGCGGCTGCTCACATTGGACGCCGCCTTTCACGATCGAAACCGCAGCGGCGAGTTGGTGTCGCGATTGACCTCGGACGTGGAGTTTCTGCGCTTTTTGTTGACGTTCGCGATTTC
Source organism: Lysobacteraceae bacterium (assembly GCA_017990865.1). Classification (GTDB taxonomy): domain Bacteria; phylum Pseudomonadota; class Gammaproteobacteria; order Xanthomonadales; family Xanthomonadaceae; genus Lysobacter_I. The sequence continues at coordinate 13,756 of JAGNNB010000029.1, read as the reverse complement.
CGGTCTGTTGCGCGGCGTGGCGATGGCGATCGGCGCGGTGTCGATGCTGTTCGTGACCAACGCGCAACTCGCGTTCTATGCCTTGCTCGCGATTCCGCTGGCGGTGGTTCCCAGTATCTTGGGCGGACGTCGTTTGCGCGGACTCGCGCGCGCAGGGCAGGACCGCATCGCCGATGCCAATGCGCTCGCCAACGAAACCTTATCCGCCGTACGCACGGTGCAGGCGCACGTGCGCGAGACCCACGAACAAAGCCGTTTCGTCGCCGCGCTGGATGCCGCTTTGTCGGCCGCGCGACGTCGTATCCAGGCGCAGGCCTCGCTGACGTTGCTGGCGGCGGTCCTCAGCGGCGGCGCGATCCTGTTCGTGTTGTGGCTGGGCGCGCACGATGTCGCTGCGGGGCGGATGAGCGCGGGCACCCTGACGCAGTTCGTGTTGTATGCCTTGCTGTGCGGCGATGCGGTGAGCAGCCTGGCGGATGTCTGGAACGACTTCCAGCGGGCGAGGGGAGGCATGGGCCGGATCACCGAATTGCTCGCGCAGCGCGCCGAGATCGCGGCCCCGGAGGACCCGGAGCGTTTGCCGCAGCCGGTCCGTGGCGAGATCGTTTTCGAGGGGGTCGGTTTTGCTTATCCGCAGCGCCCGGACACGCCGGCGTTGACGCATTTCGATCTGCGCGTGCGCCCTGGCGAGACCGTGGCGCTAGTAGGCCCTTCCGGTGCCGGCAAAAGCACGGTGTTATCGCTGCTGTTGCGTTTTCACGACCCCAGCGAGGGCGCCATTCGCCTGGATGGCGTACCGCTGACGCGCTTGGATCCGGCCGAGTTGCGTGGCGCGGTGGCGCTGGTGCCGCAGCAACCGACGCTGTTCGCGGTTTCGGCGCGCGACAATATCCGTTACGGAAATCTCGCCGCCGACGAGGTCGCGCTCGAAGCCGCGACCCGCGCGGCGCAGGCCGCCGATTTTCTCGCCGATTTACCGCGAGGCTTGGACACCGATCTGGGCGAACGCGGCGCACGATTGTCGGGCGGCCAGCAACAGCGCATCGCGATCGCGCGCGCACTGCTCAAAGATGCGCCCATCCTGTTGCTGGACGAAGCGACCAGCGCGTTGGATGCCCAAAGCGAGCATGCGGTGCAGCGTGCGCTGGAATCGTTGATGCGCGGCCGCACCACCTTGGTGATCGCGCATCGCCTCGCCACCGTCATGAAGGCCGATCGCATCGTGGTGATGGATCGCGGTCGTATCGTCGCCGAAGGCACCCATCAAAGCCTGATGGCGGAGGGCGGCCTATACGAAGAACTCGCGCGCCTGCAATTCATCGATGGCGCGGATCGCGCACGCAGCGGCGAGAGTGGGTCTGTTCTTGACGGGTCTGCTCTCGACGGGGCTGCTCTCGCCGATGCGGAGATCGCAGCGCAGGCGTAAGCCTCATGACGGCGTCGCTGCGATCGCGCCGAAGCCGATGCGCATTCCTCTGCGCTCGTTTCCGGGCCGATCAGTTGATCGACACGATTTTCAAATCGATATCGTCCTTGCCGTCCTTGCGCTGCAGGATGCGGGCGGGCAGGGCGAGGCCTTCGACCACCCAGATCAGCATTTGCTTGTTGCCGTTGTTGTTGACCAGCTTCGTGGCTTCGCGCGGTTTGCCGCCGACGGTGATCGTTTCCTTGCCGGCGACGGTGAAGTTCATCGGTTTCGCGCGGCCTTCGTCGACGAGGCGATAGCGCAATGGTTTGCCGGCGACCACGTCGCGGGCGATCGCCAAATTCATCAGCAAGCCGTCGACATCGCCCGCTTGCAGCGGCACCGGGCCGGCGCGCTCGGGTTTGACGTCGCCGCTCCACCGCGCTTCGCCGGTCGCCCAGTCGTAGACGGCGTTGCGGTTGATCTTCTTGATCAGCAGCAGCGAGGCGTCGGTGCCGCTGAGCGGGCGCCATTGGCCGTTGCGATCTTCGAAGATCGTGGTCTGGGTGAGCTTTGCCGCTTGATGCACGATGCTGAGCGTGTATTTCCAGCGATTGCCGCCCTGCGGCTCGATGCTCATCTTGCCGTTCGCCGACAGGCCCATGTATTTCGCCTGATAGTCGGCGCTGAACGGCTCCAGCGCGAACGCGGGCGCGGCGAGCAGCGCGGCGGCGAAGACGGCGGCGATGCGGATGCGCGCGGCGCGGAGCGGGGTGAAGCGGGTCATCGTCAGTGTCCTTGATATTGGATCAGACGCAGGTCGATCGCGTCTTCGCCGTCTTCGCGTTGCAGGATGCGGATCGGTGTGGGTACGCCATCGGCCACCCACACCAGGGTTTCGTCGTTGCCGCCATTGGTGCGGGCGACGCGCAGGGTCTCGAAGCTCAACTCGCCCGCCGACATCGCTTCGGGCGCGGCGGCGACCCGGTACGCATGATCGCGCGCTCGACCGCCGTCGACGTAGCGATAGTGCAACACTCTGTCCGGCTGCGCATCGCGCACGATCGCCAAATTGATCAACAAACCGCTCATATCGCCTTCCTGTAACGGCACGGCGGCTTTATGCCGGTCTTTGATATCGCCCCGCCACTGCGCGCTGCGCTTGCCCCAGTCGTAGACGCCGACGGTTTTCTTGCCCAGAAACAGGCCTTTGCGCACGGTGCTTTGGCTCAGCGGGCGGAAATTCCCGTCGTGGGCCTCGAAGACCGTGCTCTGCTGCAGATTCAGCCCCAGCACACCGGCGAAGCCGCGGTCGCCGTGAATATCCAGATCGATCCGCCAGCGGTCATCGCCTTCGCCATGCACCAGCCGCAGCGTGGCGTCGCCGGCGCGATTGCTCTGGCGGTAAGCCTCGTAGGTGGCGGTGAAGGGAGCGAGTGCGGGCGCGACGCGCTCGACGGCAGCGCTGGCAGCGGCTTGCGGCGCCGCCGGGGCGACGGACGGCGCCGTCTCGCCCTGGCCCAGTGCGGTCGCGGCCAGCCACCCGCACAGTGGGAGGGCGAGCAGACGGAACGGGACGGGAGTGCGGCGGAGGGAGGGGGCGTTCATGCGGGCGGCATCATGCGAGGCCGCGGGTGGCTGAAAGCTGAAGGGGTGCGCGCAGGGGCTCCCCATTCAGGTAAACCGCGCCTTCCCGCAGGCTCAGCCGGCCCTCGGCGAAGCCGCGCACGGTTTCGACCAGCAGCGGGTGTTCGCGTTCGCGCACCCGTGCGGCCAGGCGGTCGGCGTCGTCGCCGGGCAGCACCGGCACCCGCGCCTGGGCGATCACCGGCCCGCCGTCCAGATCGGCCGTCACCGCATGCACGCTGGCGCCGTGTTCGGGCGCGCCCGCGTCCAGCGCCTGTTGGTGCGTGCGCAGCCCTTTGAACGCCGGCAGCAGCGACGGATGCAGATTGATCGTGCGGTCGCTGCGCGCATCGGCCGCTTCCGGCGAAATCAAACGCATATAGCCCGCGCAGACGATCAAATCGGGTTTCGCCGCATCCACCTCGGCGAAAAACGCGGCATCGAACGCCGCGCGCGAAGCGAAATCCGCAGGCGCACGCGCCGTCGCCGGAAGACCGGCATCGTGCGCCCGTCGCAACGCAGGGCAGCCGGGTTTGTCGGAAAACACGCCGACGAGCTTCGCTTGCAGATGCCCCGACGCGATGGCGTCGATCAGCGCCTGCAGGTTCGTGCCTGCACCGGAGGCGAGCACGGCGATGCGATATTCAGCCGCCATGCGCGGCCTCCCGCTTCAATGCGCGATGCCCGAGCCACGGCCATGTCAGCAGCGCGCCGATCGTCGCCAGCAGCATGTCCATGTGCGCGTCCCACATGTCGCCTTGCTGGCCGTTGTAGGCCTCCGCCGCCTCCGGCGACATCGTCAGCGCGATGCCCCATTCCAGCCACTCGTACACCAAGCCGCTGAGCATGATCAGCACGACGGCGATAGCGAAGGCCTGACCGGAGCGAATCGGCCAACGCTGCTGTGCATGCCACTGCAGCGCTGGCGCGAACCACAGCCCGTAGAGAAAGTGGATCAGCCGATCGAAATGATTGCGTTCCCAACCGAAAGCGGTCTGCGGCGACCAATCGAACAACGCGACGCACCAGCGATCGTAGGGCACATTCGAATACAGCCAACGCGCAGCGACGCAATGCACGGCGATGAAAGCGCAAATCGCGATGAAATCGCCCGTGCGCATCGTCCAGCGACGTTGATGCCGCACCAGCCAGATCAATCCGACCACGGTGAGCGAGCTGTGCAGCGCTTGTTCGACCGGCCAGGGCGGGTCGATCCACGTGATCGCGAAAATCGCGACGGTCAGGAAGAACGCGATGCGTTGCGAGCGAGACACGGCGCGCGGCGGTCAGCCGATCCGCACCCGCTCGCCGTCGCCTGCGGCCACGACCTCGCCGATCCGCCAATGCGGTAGCGCGAGGCGGTCGAGTTCGCCGCCGACGGCGGCCACGGCGGACGGCGGGACGATCAGCACGAAACCGATGCCGCAGTTGAAGGTGCGCCACATCTCTTCGCGCGGCACCGCGCCTTCGCGCTGCAGCCACTGAAACACCGGCGGCAGCGGCCATGCGCTCGCATCGATGTCGAGCCCCAAGCCGTCGGGCACCACACGGATGATGTTTTCGGTCAGACCGCCGCCGGTGATATGCGCCATGGCGTGAATTTCGCCGCCATGCGCGCCGCCGAGCAGTTCCAGAATCGGTTTGACGTACAGCCGCGTCGGCGCCATCAGCGCATCGACCAGCGTCGCGCCGTCGCCGAGGTCCAAGTCGCCCGGTCGTCCGGCGCGGTCGTAAATTTTGCGGATCAGCGAGTAACCGTTCGAATGCGGGCCGCTGGAGGCGATGCCGATCAGCGCGTCGCCTTCGCGCACCTTCGCGCCGTCGAGGATCTTCGACTTCTCCACGCCCGCCACGCAGAAGCCGGCGAGGTCGTATTCGCCCGGCGGGTACATGTCGGGCATTTCGGCGGTTTCGCCGCCGATCAGCGCGCAACCGGACAGCTCGCAGCCGCGGGCGATGCCGCCGACCACGGCCACCGTGGTGTCCACGTCGAGTTTGCCGGTGGCGAAATAATCGAGGAAGAACAGCGGCTCGGCGCCCTGCACCAGCACGTCGTTCACGCACATCGCCACCAGATCAATGCCGATGGTGTCGTGGCGGTTCAACTGCTGCGCCAGTTTGAGTTTGGTGCCGACGCCGTCGGTGCCGGAGACCAGCACCGGCTCTTTGTACTTGGCGGACAGGTCGAACATCGCGCCGAAACCGCCCAAGCCGCCCATCACTTCGGGCCGGAAGCTGCGCTTGACCAGCGGTTTGATGCGTTCGACGACATCGTTGCCCGCGTCGATATCGACGCCGGCGTCGCGGTAGGTCAGGGGAGTCTGGGTCACGGGCGGGCTGCGGGCGCGGAAAGCGAGATTGTAGCGGTCGCCGGGCGACCGGCCCACCTCGCCGAGACGCCGCTGGAGCTCTGAAAGCGCGTTTCCCGTCTTTCGGCGCTCGCGGTCGGCCATGCTTCGCCCCACTTGTGGCACCATTTCGCGCGTTGGCCAATGTTCGGGAAGTGAAAATGCGGCAGTCGAGGCGGTGGACGGTGCGTTGGGCGGCGGTTGCGTGCTTGGCGATGTCGATAGTGATGACGTTCGGCGTCGGCGTCGCGCATGCGCAGCGCGTCGAGGGCGAGCGCGCTGCGGCCGGCGGCATCTACGAAGCCGAAGTGCCGGTGAACGGCCAGGGCGAGGCCGAACGCAACGCCGCGTTCGGTCGCGGACTGGCGCAAGTGCTGGCGAAGCTGTCGGGCGATCGCGGCGCCACCGGGCGCCCCGGCGTGGGCCAGGAGCTGCGCCGCGCCAAGGACTACGTCACCGGGTTCGACTATCGCCAAGACCAGGGCGTCTCGGCCAACGGCACCCCCAATTTCAAAACCATGCTGGTCGTGCGCTACGACCGGGCGAAAGTCGAGGGCATGATCGGCATGCTGGGCCTGCCGATGTGGCCGCAGCCCCGCCCGAAACCCGTGCTGTGGCTGGCGATCGACGACGGCAAAGGTCCGCGGTTGGTCGGCGTGGGCCAGAGCAATGCGGCGCGTTCGGTGTTGGATCGCGCCATCGAGCGCGGCTACCGCCTCGGTTTACCGACCGGCAACGCCGCCGAACAGGCCGCGGTCGGTGCGATCTGGCGCGGCGACACCGGCGCCATCGCGCGGCTGTCCTCGCGCTACAGCCCGCCGATGCAGTTGATCGGCAAGCTTTACCGCAAAGGCGCCACCGGCTGGCAAGCCGATTGGACCTTCGTCGACAGCGGCCGTGTGTTATCGACCTGGAAGACCAGCGATGCCGATGCGCGTCGCGCCATGGCCGCCGGCGCCGACGGCGGCGCCGATGCGCTGATCCGCAAATACGCGCGTCGCGGTTCCGGCGCCGGGGCGCCCGGCACGTTCCGCGTCACCATCGCCGGCATCGACAGCGCCGACGATTACATCCGCCTCTCCGCGCATCTGCAGGAATTGTCGGTGGTGCGTCGCATCCGCCCGGTCTCCGCCAGCGGCAACACCCTGGTGGTCGAACTGGAACTGCTGACCGGCATGTCGGGCTTCAAGCGCATGGCCGAAAGTCGCGGCGTACTGATTCCGAGCGAAGGCGCGGAAACGCCGACGTTCGACCTGCGATGAGTCGCGGGATGAAGGATCCGATGAACGATGCGATGAACGACGCGAGCGAGCGGGCGACGAGCGACGACAAGGGCCGCGACGCGCGGAACGCGTCGCAGGCTGCGAGCGAACCGCCCGCGCCGCACGCGGCGATCGATCTTTCGATGCCGATCGAAGACATCGCGCGCTTTTTCCGACGGCTGCAATGGGGATTGCTCTTCGTCGCCGTCGGTTTGCTGATCTGGGTGCTGACGCCGGTGTTGACGCCGTTCGCGGCGGCGACCTTGCTCGCGTGGCTGGGCAACCCGGTCGTCGGGCGTTTGCAGAAACGCGGGATGTCGCGCAACAGCGCGGTGTTTCTGGTGTTCGGTTCGATGCTGTTGGTTTTGACTACCCTGATCGTGGTGTTGGTGCCGCTGATCCAACGCCAGATCGTGACCTTGTCCGAATCGATGCCGCGTTACCTCGATTGGCTGGCGGCGACCGCCGTGCCGTGGATCAAAACCAAAACCGGCTTCGACCTGTCGGTGTGGTTGGACCCCGGCCACATCGTCGAGACCCTGAAGCGCAACTAGAAAGGCGCCGGCGGCATCGCCACCCAAGTGTTGGGCTACCTCACGCAATCGAGCTTCGCCGTGCTCGGGTGGTTCGCGAATCTGGTGCTGATTCCGTTCATCACGTTCTTCTTCCTGCGCGACTGGAACGCCTTGGTGCAGCGCGCCGCGGATTTGATTCCGCGCCGCCGGGTCGAAACCGTGAGCATGCTGGCGGCCGAATCCGACGCTGTACTAGGCAGTTTTCTGCGCGGCCAGTTCATGGTGATGATCGCGATGGGCCTGTTCTACGCCACCGGCTTGTGGGGCGTGGGCCTGGAAGTCGGCATCCTCATCGGTTTGCTGGGCGGCCTGCTCACGTTCGTGCCTTACGTCGGCCCCACCACGGTGCTGATCGGCGGCGTGGTGGCCGCGCTGGTGCAATTCGGCGATTGGCAGCACGTGGTCGGCGTATTGGCGGTGTGGGGCGTCGGGCAGTTGCTGGAAAGCTATGTGTTGACGCCGAAATTGGTCGGCGATCGCGTCGGCTTGAGTCCCGTCACGGTGGTGTTCGCGGTGATGACCGGCGGCAGCCTGTTCGGTTTCCTCGGCATGTTGCTCGCGTTGCCGGTCGCATCGGTCGCGAACGTGTTGATCCGTCATGCGATGAAGGGATACACCGCGAGTCATTTCTATCTCGAACATGGCGACGAAAGCGTACTGCAGACGGCCGATGGCCTCGTCGTACGCGATGCGACGCCTGCGGCCGACGCCGCGAATATCGAGCGCTCGGATTCGGCGTGACTTTGCGCGACACCGACGAGGCGGCGCAATTGCCGCTGACCCTGCGTTTTCCGCCGGATCAACGTTTCGATACGTTCGTCGGCGCGCCCGAGGGCGCGCTCGCGCTGCTGCGCGCGTTCGCGAGGGCGGAAACCGCGGAGTCGGCGGTGGCGTCGGTGGTGGTGGGGGCGATATTCCTCGTTGGCGCGAACGGTACCGGCAAAACCCATCTGTTGCTGGCCGCGTGCGCCGAGGCCGAAGCCGCCGGTTTGCGCGCGGCCTACCTGCCGCTCGCCGCCGCGCGCGGTCGCGTTCGCGAGGCCGTCGAAGCGTACGAACACGCCGATCTGATCGCGCTGGACGGCTTGGATGCGGCCGTCGGCGAGCGCGACGACGAGATTGCGTTGTTCGATGCGCACAACCGATGGCGCGATGCGGGCCGTCGCGTGCTGTACTCGGCGACCGCCGCGCCCGATGCGCTGCCGCTGGTGTTGCCCGATTTGCGCTCGCGTCTGTCGCAGTGCGCACGCATCGCGCTCGAAACTCTCGACGACGACGGCCGCGCCGATGTCCTGCGCCTGCGCGCGCAGCGCCGCGGCCTGCAACTCGATAATGCCGCCATCGATTGGCTGCTCAAGCGCGTCGATCGCGATCTCGGCAGCCTCACCGCCTTGCTCGATCGCCTCGATCGCGCATCGTTGGCGGCGCAGCGCAGGATTACCGTGCCGTTTTTGCGGCAGGTGCTCGGCTGATCGAAGCGATTCCGTCTTCAGAAAAAAGGGCGTCGGTGATCGCGATGATCACCGACGCCCGTGTGGCTGCAACTGCGATCAACTGTGATGTTGCTGTCGGGTCATCACCGGCGCCGCCATGCGTTCTTGCTCGATCTCTTGGTTGCGTTCGCGCGACGGCCCTGCGACCGCGAGCTGCTGCGGTTGCGGCAACTTCTCCATCTCCTGCAAGGCCTGCATCGTCGGTTTCAATTCGTTCGGGTTGGTGGAAACCCCGGAATTGCGATTGTTGAACGAGTACAAATCGGCGCTATTGCCTTGGATCGCGAACAGCATTTGGCCGTGCGAGGTGTTTTCCAATTTACCCACGTCGATCTGCGTCAGTTTGCTCTCCTTGGTCGCCAACGCCAGATTCGCGGCGATCTGATCGAGCGTCTCGGCGGACGGGCGTCGGTCGCTGCCGACTTGCGAGAACGCGCGATCCACGGTCAACGCCGCCTGCATATAGCGGTCGTGATCCGGATGGTCGCGATGCGACGGTTGCAGCGGCACCTGCACCGGACGCCAGGTCAAATCGCTGCCCAGCGTGGGGTCGGCGCTTTGCGGCAGGCGTCGGGTTTCGCGGGGGTCGTCGAGCGCGGCGCGCAGACGTTGCGATTCGCTGGCGTTGTCGTCGGCGTGTCCGCTCGGCGGCCGGAACGACGACGGCGCGGCATCCAAACGCACGCCTTGCGCGGTATCGCGCGGCGCTGGGCCGCTGCCGATTTCGCTGACCCGCCACAGCATGCTGTTGTCGGGGCGATGCACGGTGTTCATTTCGGGCCGCAGCGATTCGGGCAACGGCTGGAACAGAGGGTCTTTGTTCAAGGTGTTGAGATACGACATCATCATGTTGCCGGAGCGATTCGACAGGCCGTTGTCCAGCGGGCTACCGCCGACATCGCCGTGAGCGCCCGGTAAGCGCACGCCGATCAAACTGCCGTCGGCGGTGACGCCTTCCTTGATGATGTCGGTGACCGGGAATTTCGCGCGGCGCTCGTCGTCGGCGGTGATCTGCAGTCCGGAAATCACCGAGTGCGGCATGCGTCGATCATGATTGCTCGGCTCGCCGGTACCGACCGGATCGAACAAGCCCACGGCTTGCGCGGCCCGGCTCGGCGGCACCAACACTTGCCCGTCGCGATCGACGATGCCGCGTTCGTCCACCAGTCGCGAAAAACCCGCTGCCTGTTCCGCGCCGCGGCTGAAACCCACCGACACCACGCGCACGCGCAGATCGCTATCGGGATTGCCCGGCTCGGCCCATTGGTCGGTGCGCTTCCACTCTTTCACTTGATCGACCAGCTTGTCGTACATTTTTTCCAGGCGGTCGTCGAAGGTGCGGCCGGTCGCCAAATCGTGGACCTTGCTCAGCGGCGTCGTGGCGTTGTCCCACACCATGCCGGTCTTGGTGGCGATCGTATTGCCGATCCGTCCCAAGGTGGTGTCCGCTTCCGGCGTCTCGACGTTCCAACCCGGAGCGCGCTGCGTGCCCGGGCCGGAGAGATACGCATGCGCGATGCGGCCGCCGTCGTTGTCGGGCAAGGCATCGAGCTGATTGCGCAAACGCGCGACGTTGGTGATCTTCGGCCCGCGATCGGCGTCGTTTCCGGTCCCGTCGAACAACGCATAGAAGATGCGGTCGCGCGGATCGTTCTTGTCGTACAGCATGGGCGCTTCGGCGGACGCCAGGATCGCACGCGCTCGATCGTAGCGATCCAATTGCTCTTGCGTGGCGGGAGAGGGGTTGCGGTCGTCTCTCAGGCTGCCCATTGCACTACTCCTTCGTCGATGGATGGATAAGAACGCGATACCGCATACGATTGCGTACGACCAACGCTATAACGGCATCGCGCACTCCCGCGTCAGAAATCCGTTAAGCCTGAACGGCCGACCCGGGCCGCGTTCAGGAATCTTGCACCATCCGGCGCTCGGTGATGGCGCGATATTTGTGATGAGAATCGCAATTCGGCGTCGAGTAAGTTTTTCCATGGCGAGCGATGTTTTGTGCCGATGATTGCGCGCACGGTGGCGGCGGACACTCGACGTTCGCTTCTCCGAAGTACTGACCCGTCGACGTCATCGAGGAACGCGTTCGTTTACGCGCTGAGAGCGATAAGACTGCGATCCAATGTCGCCAGTCGCTCCGGCGTGCCCACATCCGTCCAACGTCCGCTGTGATGTTCGCCGCTTACGGCGTTGCGATGCATCGCCGCTCGCAGCAGCGGTGCGAGTTTGAAACGCGGCGGATCGGCATCGACGCCCGATGCCGCGCCGATGATTTCGCGCCAATCGTCGAGGATCGAAGGGCGGTAGATGCCGATACCGGAAAACGTCAGGCGTTTCGGGGCGGATGCCGACGCCTCTTGCGAGATATCGTCGCGAGGCGATGCCGATTCGGGTGCGAGATGTTCGGAAAGCACTTCGCCATTCGGCATCAGCGAAAAGTCGCCTTTCGCGTTGTGCTCGGGGTTGTCGATCAACACCAGATGCGCTTCGCCTTCCGGCGCGCGCGGCAAGCGCGCGAAATCGTAATCGGTCCAGATATCGCCGTTGACAGCGATAAAGGGCGCGTCGGCACCGCCGTCCTCTCCGCGTAAAAACGGCAGCGCATGATGCATGCCGCCGCCGGTTTCCAGCGGTGTCGGCCCTTCGTAGGAATAGTGCAAACGCAGGCCGAAATCGCCGCCGTCGCCCAGCGTTTGCGGGAATTGTTCGGCGAGCCACGAGGTGTTGATCACGACATCGCGCAAGCCGAGCGCGGCGAGTTTCTCCAGATGCCATACGATCAGCGGTTTGCCGGCGACGCGCAGCAGCGGTTTGGGCGTGGTATCGGTCAGCGGGCGCATGCGCTCGCCCAAACCGGCGGCGAAGATCAGGGCTTTCATGATTCGCGCCCCCTGGCGCTATGCGATGCGGGTCGCATCGTCATGCGCTTGCCGCCAAGCGCGGCCGCACATGGCGATCGAGCAACTCGGCCAGCGGCGCCAATTCGGGATAGCGCGGCAGCACCTCATCGAGATAGGCGAGGAAGCGCGGTGCGTCGGCGATGTATTTCGGTTTACCGTCGCGATGGTTCAAGCGCGCGAAGATGCCCATCACCTTCAGATGCCGCTGCACGCCGATCCAATCGGCGTCGCGGCGAAAGCGCTCGCGCGGCGGCACCGGCAGCCCGGCGTCGAGCGCGCGGGCATGGTAGCGATCGAGCCACGCGTCGACGCGCGCCGACGGCCAGCTCCAGAACGCGTCCTTGAACATGCTCAGCGCGTCGTAGGCGATGGGACCGCGCACGGCATCCTGGAAATCCAGCACCGCCGGGCCGTCGCCGTCGTCCAGCGGCATCAGATTGCGCGGCATGAAATCGCGATGCACCAACACCTGCGGCTGCGCCAGCGCGGCGTCGATCAGCAGGCGATACACCCGATCGAGCGCTTCCAGATCGCCGCAATCGAGCGTGACGCCCAAATGCGTGCCGAGGAACCATTCGTCGAACAGACGCAACTCACGGGTCAGCAACTCTTCGTTGTAGGCCGGCAGATCGTCCGGCGTCGCGATGGCCTGCAGCTTCAGCAATTGCGCGACGGCGGCGTCCAGCATCTCGTCGGCGTCGCGGGCGTCGGCTTCGAACACATGCAAATACGTGCGATGGCCGAGATCTTCCAGCAACAAGAAGCCTTGCTCGGCGTCTTCGGCCAACACGCGCGGCACGCGTACGCCACCGCTTTCGAGCAACGCGCGAATCCGCAGCCAGGGGCGCACATCTTCTTTGTCAGGCGGCGAGTCCATGACGATGACGGTGCCGCCCGCGGACGTGTCGCCGCGCCAGTAGCTGCGAAACCCGGCATCCATCGAGGCGCGCCGAAGGACGAGGTCGGCATCGCCGACGGCGGCGCGCGCCCAGTGCAGGCGGGGTGCGGCGCGCGGGTCGTCGGGGGTGAAAGCGGGGGCTTGGCTCATGCGCGGTGGGCGGTTCGGCGAAGGCGACAGGGTAAACTGCGCGCCTGATTTTCGGGAGAGCGCGATGAGCGAATTGCAGCCGGTGTTGTTGTCGGGCGGGTCCGGAACCCGGCTCTGGCCGCTGTCGCGCGAGGCCTATCCCAAGCAGTTCCTACCGCTGGTGGGCGAGGACACCATGCTGCAAGCTACGTGGCGCCGCGTGGCGCCGCTGAGCGATGCGGCGCCGTTGGTGGTGGCCAACGAGGACCACCGTTTTCTGGTCGCCGAGCAATTGCGCCTGATCGGCGCGCCGCAGGCGCGCATCGTGCTCGAACCCGTCGGCCGCAACACCGCCCCGGCCATCGCCGCCGCTGCGTTGGTCGCGCGCGCCGATCCGCAGCACGAAGCCGGCGACCCGCTGCTGCTGGTGCTGCCGTCCGATCACGTCGTCCGCGATGCCGAGGCCTTTCGCGCCGCGGTGCGCGCCGCGATGCCCGCGGCCGAAGCGGGCGCGCTGGTGACGTTCGGGATCGTGCCGAACGCGCCGGAAACCGGCTTCGGTTATATCCAAACGGACATCGGCGATGCGGGCGGCGGCGTGCGCGATGTGCGCCGCTTCGTGGAAAAGCCCGACGCCGCCACCGCGCAGCGTTATCTCGACGAAGGCGGGTATTACTGGAACAGCGGCATGTTCCTGTTCCGCGCCTCGCGTTATCTCGAAGAACTCGGCAAATACCGCCCCGATATCCTCGCCGCCGCGCGTGCGGCCTGCGCTCACCTCGACCCGGACGATGCGACGCGGGATAGTTTGTTCTTGCGTTTGGATCGCGAGGCCTTCGCCGCGTCGCCATCGGAATCCATCGACTACGCGGTGATGGAAAACACCGACGCGGCGAAAGTGCTGCCCGTGGACATCGGTTGGAACGATGTGGGTTCGTGGTCCGCGTTGTGGGAAGTGAGCGAGCAGGACGGCGACGGCAACGCGCATCATGGCGACGTGATCGCGATCGATACCCGCAACAGTTACGCCTACGCGCAGCGTTTGGTGGCCTTGGTCGGCGTGGACGATTTGGTGGTGGTCGAGACCGACGACGCGGTGCTGGTGGCCGCGAAA
>JAGNNB010000369.1 GCA_017990865.1 Lysobacteraceae bacterium | reverse complement strand
CACATCATCGTCACCGACAGCCGCAACGCCCGCGACGGCCGCAATATCGAGCGTCTGGGCTATTTCAACCCGGTCGCGGTCGGCCAGGAAAAGCGCGTCGAGCTCGATCTGGAGCGCGCCAAGCATTGGATCGGCACCGGTGCGCAGATGACCGACAAGGTCGCCGATCTCTACAAGCAGGCCGTGAAGGCCGCTGCGGCGCAGGCTCCGGCCTGATGCCGCCGGTCGCGCCGCGCGCGACCCGCCTCTCACGCCTCGTTCCCCGATGAACGACCCGACGCGCCGCATCCTGGTAGGCAGGATCCACGGCGCGTTCGGCGTGCGCGGGGAAGTGAAACTCGAATCCCTGACCGAGCCGGCCAGCAACCTGTTGCGCTACCAGCCTTGGATTCTGCGCGATGCCCTCGGCCGCGAACGCGAGATCGCCGACGCCCGCGCCCGCCCGGGCGGAAAAGGCTTGATCGGTACGCTTCCCGGCGTGGACGACCGCGACGCCGCCGACGCGCTGCGCGGCGCCGAACTCTACGTTCCGCGTAGCGCGTTGCCGCCGCCGAAAGACGGCGAGTTCTACTGGGTCGATCTCGAAGGCCTGCGCGTGGAGAACCTCGAAGGCGTGCCTTTCGGCGTCGTCGATCGCGTGTTCCCCAACGGCGCGAACGATGTACTGATCGCCAAGGGCGACCGCGAGCGCATGATCCCCTTCGTTCGCCCGGATTTCGTGCGCGAATTGGACTTCGACGCCGGCCGCATCGTGGTCGACTGGGATGCGGATTTCTGAAGAGCCGGGAATCGGGAGTGGGGAATGGGGAATCGGAAAAGCGAAATCCCACCCTTGGATGCGATCGCTAGCATTGAAATGTCCCCGACGCGTTTTGTGCTCTGCTTTTAGCGATTCCCTATTCCCTATTCCCGATTCCCGGCTCCACCTAATGCGCATCGATCTCATCAGCTTGTTCCCCGACTTCGTCGCCCAAATCGCGGGGCACGGCGTGGTCGGGCGCGCGCAGGAGCGCGGGCTGTTGTCGATTCACGGCTGGAACCCGCGCGATTACGCCGAGGGCAACTATCGCCGCGTGGATGAGCGCCCGTTCGGCGGCGGTCCGGGCATGGTGATGCTGATCGACCCGCTGCGCGCCGCGCTCGACGCCGCGCGCGCGGCCGATCCGCGGCCGGCGCGAGTCTTCTACATGAGTCCGCAGGGCGCGCCGCTGACCCAGGCCAAGGCCCGCGCGCTGGCGCAACCGGCCGAGGGCGGCGTCGAACGGCTGATCCTGCTCTGCGGCCGCTACGAAGGCGTCGACGAACGTTTGCTGCGCGCCGAAGTGGACGAGGAACTGTCGATCGGCGATTACGTGCTGTCCGGCGGCGAACTGGCCGCGGCGGTGGTGATCGACGCCATCGCCCGCTTGTTGCCCGGGGCGCTGAACGATGCCGAGTCCGCCGCGCAGGACAGTTTCGAAGGCGAAGACGGCTGGCTGGATTGCCCGCACTACACCCGGCCGCTCGAACACGCGCTCGGCGGCGTGCCGGCGGTGCTGCTGTCGGGCAATCATGCCGAGATCGCCCGCTGGCGGCGGATGCAGTCGCTGGGCCGGACCTGGCTGCGCCGGCCCGAGTTGATCGACCGCGCGACGCTGTCCAAGGCCGACGAAACGCTGCTGCGAACGTTTCTGGCCGAGCGGGACGCCGAAACCGCCGCTTCGGCCGTCCGGGACCGCTCCGAACCGACAACAGCCCCGGAACCGGACCGGCGTCTCGATTCGGACCACACGGCAGCCGACTGATCCCCTAGTCGCCGCCGAAAAAAGCCGGCTATAATGCGCGGCTCTGCGTTCCCCGGCCGTTCCGAGCCCCTCGGCATGGCCCCGCGCGAACGGTTCCGCGGCCTACCGCCCGGTCTCGTCGCTTCCGGTTCCACTTTCCGACATCTCCGCAAGGTCGCACCATGTCCAAGCCCTCGCTCAACACGTTGCTGCAGCAGTTCGAAACCGATCAAGTGCAGCGCCAACTGCCGGAATTCGGCCCCGGCGATACCGTCATCGTCAACGTCAAGGTGAAAGAAGGTAATCGCGAGCGCGTGCAGGCTTACGAAGGCGTGGTCATCGCCAAGAAGAACGCCGGCCTGAACTCGGCCTTCACCGTCCGCAAGATCTCGCACGGCTACGGCGTGGAACGCGTGTTCCAGACCCACAGCGCCACCATCGAATCGGTCTCGGTCAAACGCCGCGGCCATGTGCGTGCGGGCAAGCTGTACTACCTGCGCAATCTGGAAGGCAAGAAAGCGCGCATCAAAGAAGACTTGTCGATGCACGCGAAGGCCAAGGCCTGATCGCAGTATCGCCACCGTCGCGCCGTTTTTCGCGCGACGCACCGAACGGCCGCCTCAGGGCGGCCGTTTGCGTTTGGGGCTCTGCGTGTTTAGGGCTGAATCAATCCGCCCAGCCCATCTTTTGCAGCCATGCCTGGAACGGTGTGGTTTCGCGGATTCCGTCGAGATCCTCGTCGTCGGCGATATGCGCTTGCGTCGGCAACTTGTCCGCCGCATGCGAACGCTCCAACCAGTCGATCGCCTCTTCGGGGCGATTGCGCAATGCCTGAATGCAGGCGAGGTTGTAAGCGCTCGTGCCGGGCGACGTCTGTTCGACGCGGAGGCATTTCTCGTAAGCCTCGTCGAGCAGGCGATCCCGTTCGCTAGCTTGGCTGTATTGCGCCCGAGCCAATAGCGTAATGACCCAGTTGTTGAGAGTCTCGTACGAATCGGGTTTGATCGCGAACACAGCGGCGTATTTCTCGCCGGCTTCGGCCCAGAGTCGATCCGCTTCGTTGTCGGGGCTGCGTTGGGCTTGGGCGCAGAGCGCATTTCCCCAGTTGTTGAGGGCGTGATGGAAGTCGGGTTTGATCGCGAGCGCGGCGGCGTACTTCTCGCCGGCTTCGGTCCAGTGCCGCTGGGCTTCCTCGCCCTGGCTGCGCTGGGCATGAGCCGCAAGCGCGACGCCCCAGTTGCTTAGGGTCTCGTGGTCGTGAGGTTCGATCGCGAGCGCGGCGGCGTATTTCTCGCCAGCCTCGGCCCAAAGGCCGCGGGCTTCGGCGTCGGGGCTGCGCTGGGCTTGGGCGTCGAGCGTCGCGCCCCAGTTGCTGAGCGTCTCGTGCTTGTCGGGCTTGATCGCGAGGGCTATGGCGTATTTCTCGCTGGCTTCGGCCCAAAGCCGTTGTGCCTCCTCGAATGGGCTGCGTTGGGCTTGGGCCGCGAGCGAAACACCCCAATTATTGAGAGCCTCATGCGAGTTGGGTTCGATCGCGAGCGCCGCGACGTATTTCTCCTCGGCCTCGACCCAGAGCCGACGGGCTTCGTCGTCCGGGCGGGATAAAGCGAGGGCATCCAACGCGATGCCCCAGTTGTTGAGAGCGAGATATGCGTTGGGCTTGATCGCGAGGGCGGTGGCGTATTTTTCACAGGCTGCGACCCAGAGCCGGTGGGCCTCCTCATCGGCGCTTCGCTTCGCTTGTAGCGCGAGCGTAAGGCCCCAGTTGTAGAGGGCATCGTAGGAGTCGGGCTTGATCGCGAGCGCGGCGGCGTATTTCCCCTCGGCTTCGGCCCAGAGTCGGCGGGCCTCCTCGTCGGAACTGCGCTCAGCTTGTCCATGCAGCACATTGCCCCAATTGTTCAGCGCTTCGTTCGTGTCGGGTTTGATCGCGAGTGCGGCGGCGTATTTTTCGCAGGCTTCGGCCCAAAGTTGCCGGGCCTCCTCGTCGGGGCTGCGCCGAGCCTGGGCAGCGAGCGCGGCGCCCCAGTTGTTGAGGGTGTCGTGGGAATCGGGTTTGATCGCGTGCGCAGCGGCGTATTTTTGATAAGCCTTTCGATAC
>JAGNNB010000368.1 GCA_017990865.1 Lysobacteraceae bacterium | reverse complement strand
CTGCGTCTGCTGCCGGTGCGTCAACGCGGCTCACCCAGTACATCTGTTTATGCCCGCGCGCCTCCAATTCCGCCGCCAGATCGCTCGCGTCCGCGAAACTCAGCCCATCGCGTACGACGAATTCGTTGGCGTTGTCGTCCACGCGCATGACGCGCCAATCCGTGGTGTCGGAAAGCGAATCGGCCGCCTCGGTTTCGAGCGATTTCATCGTCACCGCCTAGCCAAGCAGTTGAACGATATTGCCTTCCGGGTCGCAAACGTCGCGAATACGTCGCCCCGACAGCTCCCACACCGCACCGATCAAGCGGCCGCCGCAGCGTTCGGCCGCACGCTCGGCGTCCGCGAGGCTCGCGACCGCGAACATCGGCTTGATGGCTTGCTCTTCGCGCGGCTCAGGCGGAACTGCGATCGCGATGTCGGCCGCGATCTGCGGAGGGATGGCGTGAAGAACGATTTGCGCATCGTCGGAAGCAAGAACGCGGTGATCGCCGTCAACGGAGACGACCCGCATCGCCAACACGGCCTCGTAAAAGGCCGACATCGCTGCCATATCCTTCGCGTAAATCAATACGCCGCTTCGGGTGAATGCCTGCATCGTTCGACTCCGGTTGGGAAGGGCTCTAGAACCTATCTCAAAAAAGAAACGCCAACGCCTTTCAGTCGTCATCCCGGCGAAAGCCGGGATCCAGCTTGAGAAAACACAACGAAAAGCTGGGTTCCGGCTTTCGCCGGAATGACGCTATCAAACGGATCCGTTTCTCCACTTGTTTTGAGACAGGTTCCAGTCTGACTTTGTTCGCTTTACCCAAAGCCTCGACCCACGCGACGCAACGTTCAATCTTCCGCATAAAACTCCAACAAAATCCCATGCGTAACGTCAGGCGCCACGCGAATCGCATGCGGCCGTTCTGCGCGCGCGAAGCGCAGGTTCGACGCGCGCAATGCTCGCTTCGACTCCGCGAGGGAACGCACTCGGAACTCCGCGCCGACGATCGTGCGCGTTTCGTTCGCCTCCGCCCGCTTCGGAACGACGACAATGCGGCCGTTATTCACGCGGAATAGATCGGCCATCACCGCATTTCCGCGTGCGGTTCCCGGCGAGCGGACCGATGCGCGCGTATGTTCCGCGCCCAGCGCGAGCAACAAGCGCTGAAACGCGGCGCTCGTCGGCGCGTCCAGCGCGAGCCAAACGCCGGTCATGGCGCTGGCCGAATTCGGATGCGCGAAATGCTCGGGCCGGTCGGTCGGCGAGCGGTTGTCGCGGACGAAAAACAAGAAATGCAATCGCGGATCGGACAGCGTCAACAAGTCGTCGTCCTCGAACGCGATGCCTGCGGCGTTCAGCGCGGCGATCAACGCCGCTTTGTCGCGCGCATGCAGCGACAGATACGCCGGACCTTCGCCATGTTTCAGATGTTCGAGATAGTCGCGGGTCAGATCGTCGCTCGCTTCGTGCGGCGGCGCGATCAATTCGATACCCGAGCCGTCCTCGAATTTGACGTGCGCATTGCGTAATCCATTCGCATGCGCGCGGCCGGGTTTCAAGGCGAATCCGAGTCGTCGATACGTGTCCTGCGCGCGTTCGAGATCGGACACGACCGTGGGAATATGATCGAGACCCACGATCGCTTGTGCATCGATCGGCCGGGAATCGATCGCGACATGCGGATCGGCTGCGTAAACGGTCACGCACGACACGACGAACCATGCGAACGCCGCGAAACGAACGGCGAGCGCGTTCACGTTGTCGCGCCGCCGCGCTGACGCACCGCAATCCCGCTCGCCGGAAACCGCGCGACCTCCTCACCGCCTTCGCGAATCGGGACGCCGTGTTCGGGCGCCCAGGCAAGCGCGGTGATGACTTCCCACGTGGCCGGCAAGCGGCCGTCGCGACGGAAGGGTTCGTATGCGGCGGCGGCGGCGGCGAAACGGCGACGGCCGGTCAGCGTGTGGCGGCGCGAGTTAAGCGCGTTGGTGGCGCCGATCGCGCGCAACTCGCGCATCAAGGCGGGCAAGTCGTCGTAGCGCGTGACCAGATCGTCGCGATCGAGCACCGGATTGCGAAAACCGTTGGCGATGAGCGCGTCGCCGAACTGCGCGATCGACGCGAACGGGCTGACGTGCGGCGCGGCGTCGGCTTGGGCGAACGCCTCGCGCAATTCGTACAACGTGGCCGGGCCGAACGTGGAGATCAGCAGCATGCCGCCCGGCGCCAGCACGCGACGGAAACCGGCGAATAAGGCGGGCAGATCGTCGATCCACTGCACGCACAGATTCGAGAACAGCAGGTCGACGCTGTGGTCGGCCAGCGGCAGCGCGCGCGCATCGGCGCAGATGCGCGCGGGCGCGGCGGGCGCGCCCGGCAACAGGCGAGCGAGCGAGCGTACGAAGCCGCCGTCGCGCGTCGATGTCTCATCGTGCCGACGCAGCATCGGCAACGCCAAATCGAGCGCGAGAATCTGCGCTTTCGGCCAGCGTTCGCGCATGACGCGCGTCGCGCGGCCGGGGCCGCAGCCCAGATCGAGCGCGCGGTTCGGCGCCTGCGCATCGGCGGCGCGGCTTTCGGCAAAATAATCCAGCGATTCCAACAAGCGCGATTCGATCTCCGCCTGCAGCCTCGCCGCCGAAGCGTAGGTCGCGGATGCGCGCGAGAACGCGCGACGAACGTGACGCGTATCGAACAGATCGTTCATCGTTCGGCGCTGCGCTCCATGGCGTCGCGCGCAGCGTCATCGTGCGCGGAGAGAAACGCATTCAATGGCGCCGACATCTCTTCGGCGTGCGTCAGAAACGGCGCATGTCCGGCATGTTCGATCTGCACGAACGTCGCCGACGCATGGCCGGCCTGCACGATCGCGTTCGTCGCTTCGCGCATCGCGCGCGGATCGACGAGACGATCGCGCCGTCCCGCGATCCACAGGCTCGGCACACGCAATTGCGATAGCAGCGGGCGCTGATCGGCGGTTTCCAGAATGCGCAAACCATCCACCAGCACCCGCGCCGCGGGTTCACCGCGGGCGAAGAGTTCGGCGCGCAGCGCGCAAATCTCGTCTTTCGCGTGATCCGAGCCGAAGGCTTCCAGCGCGACGAAACGATCGAGCGTGGCTCGGTAATCGTCCGACAGCCCGCGTGCGAACTCGCGAAAAATCTCCGCCGACACGCCGTAACGCCAATCCTCGCCGCGCACGAAACATGGACTGCTGCAGATTTGCGCGAGCGCCGGCACGCGTTCGGGCGCGCGCACCGCGGCATGCAGCGCGAACATGCCGCCGAGCGACCAGCCGAGCCACGGCGCGACGGGCAAACGCGCAAACAAGGCGTCGCACACCGGGTCGAAGGCCAGCGGCGTGGCATCGCCGCGACTGGCGCCGTGCCCGGGCAAATCGACCAGATGCAGCGTGTAGCGCGCACGCAGGCGCTCGGCCAACGTGGCGAAGACGCCGCCATGCATCGCCCAGCCGTGCAGCAGCACCAAGGGCGGGCCGTCGCCGACGACAGCGATATGCAGGTCGGCGCTCACGTCGATGTCGCGGCTGCGCGCGACGCGTCCGCCCGCAATTGCGCGATCCGCGCGGCCACGATGCGCCAATCGTCGAAGACGAAACGCGCGATGACGCGAGTCAGACGCCGCCGCCAGCGCGGCCGGCGGCGCACCTCGGCGATTCGCGGCAACAACCATTCGTCCTCGAAACCGGCCCATTCGCCGGCGACGATCAACAGATTGCCGTACAGCGTCGGATGCACGTCCTCCAACAGGATGTCGTGCAGCGCGTCGAGCGAAAACGGCGAATCCGCCAGCGTTTCGGCGATGTGCTCATGGAACATCGTCACGTCGGTATCGAGATACAGATCGGACAAGGCTCGCCAAACCGGTACGCGC
>JAGNNB010000367.1 GCA_017990865.1 Lysobacteraceae bacterium | reverse complement strand
GATTCCCGATTCCCGATTCCCGATTCCCGATTCCCGATTCCCGATTCCCGATTCCCGATTCCCGATTCCCGATTCCCGATTCCCGATTCCCGATTCCCGATTCCCGATTCCCGATTCCCGATTCCCCATTCTCGATTCTCCATTCCCGCTCCACCCTCCATTCCCCATTCCCGGCTCTTCGGTTACAGTCGTCCACTGGCCCACGCCGGGACGATGCCCATGCACCACGCCCGCCAACACGCCGAGACCAAAACCCGCGAGCGCCGTTATCGCCTCGCGCGCGAAGCCGCCAAATTGATCGCCGAATCCGGCGTGCGCGATTTCCATCAAGCCAAGCTCAAAGCCGCCGAGCGGTTGGGCATCCACGACGACGCTTCGCTGCCGCGCAATCGCGAGATCGAAGAAGCCCTGCGGGAATATCAGCGACTGTTCCAAGGCGACCAGCAAACCGACGCGCTGCGCCATCGCCGCGAAGCCGCGTTGCGCGCGTTGGAATTCTTCGCCGGTTTCGACCCGCGCCTCGTCGGCCCGGTGCTGGACGGCACCGCCGACGCCAATTCGCCCGTGCAACTGCATCTGTACACCGACGACGCCGACAGCGTGCCGCGCTTCCTCGAAGATCACCGCATCCCCGCCGAAGCGCGCGCGCGCCGCATGCGCCTGGACCGCGAACGCGCCCTAGACTGCACCGTCTGGCTGTTCGCCGCAGAAGACCTCAGCTTCGATGTCTGCGTGCTCCCGCATGCCGCACTGCGCCAAGCGCCGTTGTCGAGCATCGACGAAAAACCGATGCGCCGCGCCTCGGCGACGCAGTTGCGGGAGATGTTGCTCGAAGAGGATATGGCGGGGTTCGAGGCGTCGATTTGATGCAGCCGGGCATGGAGTTGCTGCTGATCGAAAACGAACTCGCGATCCTGAGCCGTCCAACGGGCGTGTCGGCGTACGATGTCGACTTCGGTCTGCACTTCGCATGCAAGCATCCGTATCGACTCGACAGAGAATACGACGGCATTTTTCGCATCGGCGCACCGGCCGATTATTCGGCCTGCTATCGCGACGCGATCGAAGCCGGCATTCGTCCGGTGAACGACCCGGACCAACACCGACTCGCGAGCGAGATCGAACATTGGTATCCGCTGATCGCGGACATGACGCCGAAGACCCGCGTGTTCGACGCGCTGCCGGAGGCCGATCTGGTCGAAGCCCAATTCGGATGGCCGGTGTTTCTCAAAGGTTCGCGTCAAACCAGCAAACACAACCCCGATCTCGCGGTGATCGCGAACCGCGCGCATTACGCGCGCGCCGCAGCGGCTTATCGCAACGATCCGATTTTGCACTGGCAGAAACCGGTGCTTCGCGAGTTCGTGCCGCTGGCGCCCGTCAGCGGCGAGATTCCCGGCAAAATCCGCCCCTCGCTCGAATTCCGGACGTTCTGGCTGCGTGGAACATGCGTCGGATGCGGCCCCTACTGGTATCAGGTTCCCGTTTACGCCAGCGATCGCATCGACGACGGCATCGCGCTGGCGGCCGAGGTCGCGGCGCGCGTTCCGGTGCCGTTCCTCGTCGTGGATATCGCTCGCGCTGCGGACGGGCGCTGGATCGCGATCGAATGCAACGACGCGCAGGAATCCGGGCACGCCGGCATTCCGCCTCAGCGTTTGTGGCGCTCCATTCTCGACACGCACTGCGCATATTCTAAAATTCGGCGTACCCCTTAGGATTGATTCGCGATGCGCTACCAAGGACGACTCCACAATTGGAACGACGACAAAGGCTTCGGCTTCGTGACGCCCAACGGCGGCGGCGACAAGGCGTTCGTTCACCTCAAAGCCTTCGAGCGACTGCCGCGTCGCCCGGTCGAGGGCGATCTCATCACCTACGCTCTCGCGCGCGACGCGCAGGGGCGGCTGCAAGCGAACGCCATTCGTTACGCGGGACGGCCTGCGAAAGAAGACAGCGGCGCGACGCCGGGCAAGCTCGGGCCGATCTTCGCGGCGCTGTTCTGCATCGCGCTGGTTGCGGGCGTATTCGTCCAGAAAATTCCGCCGCTGGTCGCGGTCGCCTATGCCGCGATGAGCGTGGTCGCCTTGTTCGCGTACGGGCAGGACAAGAAAGCCGCCGAAAGCGGCGAATGGCGCACGCCGGAAGCCAGCTTGCACGCGATCGGATTGCTCTGCGGCTGGCCCGGCGCTCTGTTGGCGCAGCGCGTGTTCAGGCATAAATGGCTCAAGCGCGAATTCCAAGTCACCTACTGGGGCACCGTCGTCCTCAATATCGCCGCGCTGCTCGTGCTCACGAGCGATCGCGGGTTCGCTTGGTTCGGGCTGTGAATGCATCGATCGACAGCCCACGCTGCGCTTCGGGAATCGCGATACGCACCCATCGGGCGAAGCCACCAACCTCGGAGCCCCCTCGCCATCGCGCCGGCGTTCCGACCCTGCGCTATATCTGCTGACTCTTCCTCGCCGCGAGGTCCTGGGCCAGCTGACCGCTGCCCTGCGCGAGGCCGCTGGGCGCCGGCGATTCTTTCACGTTGGCCAGATGCTCCTCTTCGGTCTTCCGCGCGCACGACGTCATCAATCCGACGTAAGGGTTCTGGCCGTAATCTGCGTCCCGGGGCGCGGAGGAAACCCAGATAGCGCCACCGTGGATCCTCACGTCCTCGATTTTCGCAAGGCCATTGTTCTGCGCGGCAACCGCAGTGGCATACGCCAGGCGGTCGGTGTGTTGAGTCAGGCCTTTGCCTGCGATCGCTCCCTGGTTCTCATTCGATCCCAGGAACTTTCGCGCCTGCTCCAGCAACTCCGGGTTCAACAGCGGTTTCAGCGCCTTCACGCCCTGGCCTTCGCCCTCGACGCTTTCGGGAGAGCGTTCGCGCACGCGTTTGTTGCTGTTGCCGCCCACGAATTCGACAGGCTCCGAAGCGTCGATGCGCAAGGCCGGTTGCGGCGAAGCCAGCGGTTGCGGCTGAGAAGGCTGAGGCGGCAACACGGGCGCCGACACCACGTTCGCGAACTCCACGTTCACCGGCTGCCCCTGCAGATTACGGAACTTATCCGCGAAGCCCGTCCTTCGCACCTCCAGCGCGTTCATGTCCAGACCGATATCGGCGGGTTGCGCACCGTCCTTGATCGCAAGACGAACGATATCGGCGACAGCGGTGTGCCGGTAATAGCGGTCTTTGTTCGGATCCTCGCCGAAGCTGCGATCGGAAAAATGCGTGCGCATGAAATCGAGATGGTTCTTGTTGGCCGGTTCGAGCAGATCGCCCTCGCCGGGCTGAACACCGCCTTTGAGTCGATAATCGGTGCCGAATCTACCCTGTACGCCCTCGACGTACTCTTGGAATTGTCCCAGCGTCACCGATTCGGGGCCGTCCTTCAGGGAGCCCGGCCCTTTCTGAGCGAGGGATTGCAAGGTGTCCGTAAAATCCAGTCTTTCGATCCGTTTGCACGCCGCCACAGCCGCGTTGAACCCGCCGATTTCCGCCGTCGCTTCCTCCCTGAGGATGTAATCGACATGTCGCTTGGCCACTGCGGTGTAGTCGCGCAGGCCCGCGCCTTGGGCATGCACGTCAGCGACATCCCTTTCGATCTCCGCGGTATGCGCACGGCTGATGTGGCCGCGCGTGGCGTGGCTGCCCTCATGGCCGGCCACGCAGGCCAGCGCGATGATCGAATCGGCATCGCCCTCGTCCACGCCATGCTTCAGCGCGCGGTTGAGCGTCAACGTCCTGCTTGCGTAGTCGTAGGTACCGTTGCTGCCGCCCAGATCGCCGTAGCGGATCGCCACCAGGTTGTCGTCGCGCGCCGCCTTTTCCAGATCGGCTTTCAGACTCGGCACTTCCGCGATGATGCCGCGCAGCTTCCGTCCGGTATCGTCCTGCCG
>JAGNNB010000366.1 GCA_017990865.1 Lysobacteraceae bacterium | reverse complement strand
GCGGCATCGGCGCGGGCGCGGACGGTATTGAGATGTTCGGCGTACAGCGAAGCGAGCGTGGCGGTCATGGCGACAATGCTCTCGGGGGAATGAACGGCTCGGCGACGGCGGTATGCCGTCGTGTTTTCGGAAACGCGGCGCGCGATGCGATCGCGAGCGCCGCGTCGTGCGTACTCAGTCGTATTCGGCGCCGGGCGATTCGATCCACCCGATCAAACGTTCGCGTTGATCGTCCGAAATCGCGATGAAACGGAACCCCGCCCACGCTTGACCGAGCGCGGTGCCTCGATCGAGCCACAGCAGATGCGCGCCGAGTTCGAGATCGAGGTCTTCCATGCCGGGAAGACGAAACCGGAATTGGTAAAGCGCGTCTTCGCTCAACGATGCGTTGGCGATCAGCAACAAGCCGCCTTCGGAGATGTTGCCGATGCGGCCGACCACTTCGTCGGTCATCGAATCGCTGACCAGTACGGTTTCGGCGATCTTGCGCCGCGGCGAACGCCGATATTCCTTTTTGTTCATCGCTGAGGGCTCATCGTTTGTCACCTTCCGTCGGCGGTGGCGCGGACTCGTCGCCGATCAATCCGAACGACGAGGCGTCGGATTCGTCGCGCGGCGCCGGTTTCGGCTGCGGCGCAAATGGCGAGGGCGGCGTGGGCTTCGGCAGCATGGGGTTCGGCGGCGGCGGGCTCGCGGGCGGCGAAGATGCGGCCGCCGCCGCGCGCGCCTGCGCAGCGGCGGTGGCACGCGCGCGCACCGACAAGGGATGCGGCGCGGATTCGTCGCCGATCAATCCGATCGGCGGCTCCGGCTCGGCTCGAGTCGGCTCGGGTCGGGTGGGAGCAGGCGGCCTCGGCGCCTGTGGAGCAGGCTTCGGCGGCGACGATGGACGCACGCCCACGGGCGCGGTGGGCGCCGGTGCGGCCTCCATCGGCGGATCCTCGTCGTCGTGTTCGTCTTCGCGACGTCCGGTCAGGGTGCGCAGCGCGTTGAGCGCGGCGTTCCAAGCGCGATCGACCAAGCCGGCGCGTTGCGCGGTGACGACGCGCACCTGATCTTTCGCCATCATCCGCGCGAGGCTGTCGAGCGAATGTTCGCCGACGCGTTGGCCGCGCTGGTTGACGAACAAGGCGTTGCCCGTGACCGGGCTGAACCAGGACATGCGGCGACGCACCACATCGCCTTGCTGATTGGTGACGAACTCGATCCACGTGCCGAACGGCAGCAGGCGCAGTTGTTCGTAGCATTCCTCTTCTTGCGGACTGCGCGCCGGCAGCTCTTCTTTCTTCGTTTTCGCCGATTCTTCGCCCAAGCGCACGCGCGCCTTGAGCTTCATGGTCAGCTCGGTGCGCGATTCGCCTTCCTCGTCGTCGAGTCGTTGGCCGCTGGACAGGCGTCTCGCGATGACGTCGGCTTCGTCCTCGTGATAACCCACGAGTTTGAGCGCGGACTCGATGTGCTGCTTCAGTTCCGGATCTTCGACGCTCGGATCCGGCAACGTGCAAGCGGCGACGATCTTGCGGGTGAAATCGATTTGGCGCCGCCACTCTTCCGAGCCTTCGCCTTGACGCAAATAGGTCAGCGTCAGCACGTCCGCCCACGCTTGTTTGAGCAGCGCGCGCGTGAATTTCGGCAGTTGCTGTTCGCCGAGAATCTCGTCGAGCACTTTCGTCGCGCGTTGTTTGGCGACTTCGAGTTTTTCCTTGCCGCGCGCGGCTTCGACGTGACGGCGTTCGAGCGTTTCGGCGCGTTTGACGTGCTGCGCGATATGCGCCTGCAGATCCTTGTTGCTTTGTTCGAAGACCGCGACATCGCCTTCGTAATTCTTCACCGCATGGGTGACGGCCTCTTGCAGCGGTGCGAGCAATTGCGGGTCGAAATCGTCTTCACCCAACCATTTCGCCGCCGTTTCCGACACCGTGTTGAGCAATTGCCGCGCCGGATGGTTGGGGCGCACGAAGAACGCGCGATCCTGCAGCGCCACGCGCAGCAGCGTGAGCTGCAGGCGTTTGATCAAGGCGGTGGCGGGCGCGTCCTCGCGAATCTCGGTCTGCAGGTGTTTGTACAGCAGATCGATCAGTTCGAAGGTGTCGTTATCGGCCGGCGACAACTCCATCGCGCGGCCGGTTTGTTGCCGCGCCTGCGCCAACAGCGAGTGTTTGATGTCGGAAAGATTCACCGCGCCGGCGGTGCCCGGCAAATCGGGGTCGGCGCTGAAGCGATTGAGCGCAGAAAGCACGTCGTTGGTGGCCAACGGCGTGCCCGAAACTTGCCCGGGCATCATCGGCCGCTGATGGATGCGACGGTGGTTGGACAGCAGCTTCTGCAGATCCTGGTAGGCGGCCTGCTCGTCGACTTGCTCGGTCTGCGCGATCGGCTGCCCCATCCAGTTGGTGAAGGGCCGATGCGGGTCGTAGCGCGGCGCCGCGCCGCCTGCGGACGCATCGCCCATCGCAGGCGACATGCCGGGCGACAACGGCCCGCCGCCGTACGACGGCGACCGGCCGCGACGACCGCCGTCGCCGCGCGATGGCGCATCGTTGCGGCCCATACCGAAATCGTCTTCTGGAGCGTCGGCGTCGTCCCCCGCGCTGCCCTGGATCGCAGCCTTGGTCCGCATCGGCACGTAACTGAGGCTGGGCAAGATACCTTCCTCGACCAGCAGCATGTCCAGTTTTTCGCACAGGCCGGTGTAAGCGCCCATCACCTTGCGGTCGAAGATGCGATAGAACAGCAGGCGCTGTTCCTGCGGCAATTGCAGGGTCTCGCTGGCGTGCCGCATCGCGCGGCACAGCGCCTGCGGGCCGAGCGGCAAACGCTCGCTGTCGAAGGCGGGAGCCGCGGCGAGCACGCCGAAACGTTGCCCCAGCAGATGCAGCACCAGGTTCGCGCGCGATTCCTGACGCGAAGCGACTTCATGCAGCACCGCGCCTTCGTCCATCACCTCCTGATCGACCAGGGTGAGGTTCTGGAACGTCACCCGCGTCGTACTGGACGTCGTCGAGGCGCTCAGCGACGACGCGAGCTGCGCGGGCGCGCGCAGCGCGGCGAGGCCGTTTTCGAGCAATTGCATGAAGCGCGGCACGAAATCGTGCCGGTTCAGACGGACCACGCGCAGGGTCTGCATGTGATCGGCGGAGCCGTAGACGCCGTGCCGCTCCGCCATGCGGAAGAGTTCTTCCTCGAATTCGCTGACCGCGGCCACCAACAGCGGTTCGAGTTCGCCCGAGAACAGGCCCAGCGCCCGCTCCAGCGTCCGCCGCACCCGCCGCGGCAAACCGGCGGTGACCAGCGTCATGTGCGAATTTGGAGCCTGCGGCGACATCGGAGGGGCCATATCCAGTCTTCGAAAGTGCGGCGAGAAAGTGCGGCGCGAAGTGTTAACGGGTTCGCGTTTCTTCGCATGCTACCGGGCAACCCGCCCGATCCGGTAGCGCTCGCGCGAAACGCGCAGGGCGCATCATCGTCGAAAGCGCTCGTCCAGGAACAGCCCGATCACGTCGTTGGCGAAGCGCAGGCCGATCTCGGTGGGCCGCCAGTGGTCGCCCGGGGCGTCGCCGACGGCGTCCGGCGCAAGCCAACCTCGGTCGCGCGCTTCGGCCAGGGGCGCCGCGATCGCGTCCCGGTCCAGGCCCGTGCGGGCTTCGAAATGTCCGAGTTCGAAGCCTTCGACCAGCCGAAGCGCATTGAGCATGAACTCGAAGGGGCGATGCTCCGGGGCGATATCCCGGTCTTCGGCGATGGCGGCGGCGGTGCCCGCGGCCGCTAAAAACGCCGTGGGATGCTTGATTTTGCTGCGCCGCAAAATGCGGTCGGCGGGGGCCTCGCCGTCGGCGCTGGCGGCGCGACCGGCAGGCAGGCTGATCTTGCCGTGCGCCCCCGCGCCCACGC
>JAGNNB010000365.1 GCA_017990865.1 Lysobacteraceae bacterium | reverse complement strand
GACCGATCACGCGATGATGGCGCGCGCGCTGGCCTTGGCCGAGCGCGGTATCTACACCACGAAACCCAATCCGATGGTCGGCTGCGTGCTGGCGCAGGGCGATGAGATCGTCGGCGAAGGTTGGCATGTGCGCGCGGGTGAGCCGCATGCGGAAGTGCTGGCGCTGCGCGCAGCCGCCGAACGCGCGCGCGGTGCGACCGCCTACGTGACCTTGGAGCCCTGCGCGCACACCGGCAGAACCGGTCCGTGCGCCGATGCCTTGATCGAAGCCGGCGTCGCGCGGGTCATCGCGGCGATGCGCGACCCGTTTCCGCAAGTCGACGGCGCCGGTTTCGAGCGTCTGCGCGCGGCGGGGATCGACGTTGCGTTCGGGCTGATGAAAACGCAGGCGCGCGCGCTCAATCGCGGCTTTCTTTCGCGCGTCGAACGCGGCCGGCCGTGGCTGCGGGTGAAACTGGCGATGAGTCTCGACGGGCGCACCGCGTTGGCCAACGGCGATTCGAAGTGGATCAGCGGCGATGCCTCGCGTCGCGACGTGATGCGTTGGCGCGCGCGCGCCGGTGCGTTGTTGACCGGCGCCGGCACCATTCTCGCCGACGATCCGCAGCTCACCGTGCGCTTCGACGGCGCCGACGCGGGCACCGCATTCGTGCCGCCGCTGCGCGTGGTGCTCGATCCCGGTCTCGCCACGGTCGCGCGCGATCGCGTGCGCGGGGGCGAAGCGCCCACCCTGTACGTGCACGCGCCCGATGCCAAGCCGAGCCGCGCCTTCGTCGCCGACCGCGCGTGGGTGCCGATGCGCGACGGCCAGCTCGACCTGCATGCCGTGCTGCGATTGCTGCACGCACGCGATATCAACGAAGTGCAGGTCGAAGCCGGCGCGACCTTGGCCGGCGCGTGGATGCGCGAAGGTTTGGTCGACGAGGTGCTGTTGTACATCGCGCCGATCCTGCTCGGCGATGCGGCGCGACCGTTGTTCGACGGCCTCGGCATCGACGAAATGACGCGCAAATTGCGGATGCGCATCGTCGAATCGCGCCGTATCGGCGACGATTTGCGCGTGCTGCTGCGGCCGGAGACGAGCGCATGAATGCGACATCGGACCCGTCCGACGAAGTGCCCGCGTCGCCCGAATCCGTCGACGCCGGGCGCGACAAGCCCGAATTCGCCGATCATTTCTCGACGGTCGCCGCGCAGTACGCGAGCGCGCGGCCGGACTATCCCGATGCCTTGTTCGATTGGATCGCGGGCATCGCGTCGTCGCGCGAGCGCGTGTGGGAAGCCGGTTGCGGCAGCGGCCAGGCCACGCGCGGGCTGGCCTCGCGCTTCGAGCGCGTGTACGCGACTGACCCGAGCGCCGCACAGATCGCGCAAGCGAACGGCCCATCGAACGTCGAATTCGCGGTGGAGCCTGCGGAAGCCTGCGGCTTGCCCGACGCCAGCGTCGATGCGGTCTGCGTCGCGCAGGCGCTGCACTGGTTCGATCGTCCGCGGTTTTTCGCCGAATGCGCGCGTGTGCTGAAGCCCGGCGGCGTGCTGGTGGCATGGGGTTACCAGGACATCGAGGTGCCCGAAGACTTGCGCACTGCTGTCGGCGGTTTCTCCGCGCGCATTCGCGACGCATGGCCGACCGAGCGCTATCTGGTCGATCGCGCCTACATCGATTTTTTGCCGTTGTTCGACGCGCCGCCGTTCGAGCGCTTAGCGACCGACGATCTTCCCGTGCGCGAAATAACGGTCGATTGGTCGTTGATGCGGATGCTCGAATATTTTTCGAGTTATTCGGCGGTGAAACGTTATCGCGAAGCGAACGGGATCGATCCGGTGGCCGCGCACGCATGGGATATCGCGATCGCGTGGCGCGAATCGGACAAGACGCGCCGCCTGCGTTGGCCGCTGTTCGTGCATGCGCGGAGAAAAGGCGCGTGAGCGTAAAGACATTCCACCCGGAGCGCGCGTGTTTACGGGATTGATCGAAGGCGTGGGCCGCGTGCTCGCGGTCGAACCGCGAGGCGGCGATGCGCGCTTGCGCATCGCGGTCGGCTCTTTGCCGTTCGCGGACGTCGCGATGGGCGAGAGCATCGCCGTCAACGGCGTGTGCTTGACCGTGGTCGAATTCGATGCGACCTCGTTCGCGGCGGATGCATCCACCGAAACGTTGGCGCTGACAACGCTCGGCGGTCTCGGTGTCGGTCGCGCGGTCAATCTGGAACGCGCGATGCGGCCGACCGATCGCCTCGGTGGCCATCTGGTCAGCGGCCATGTCGACGGCGTCGGCCGCGTGCAGCAGGTGTGGCAGGATGCGCGCGCGCAGCGCTGGCGTTTCCTCGCCCCCGCGCCGCTGCTGCGCTACATCGCGGTCAAAGGTTCGATTTGCGTAGATGGCGTCAGCCTCACCGTCAACGCGGTGGACGATGCCGGCTTCGAGGTCGCGCTGATTCCGCACACCGTCGACCACACCGCGTTTTCGTCCACGAACGTAGGCGATGCGGTGAATCTGGAAGTCGATCTGGTGGCGCGTTACGTCGAGCGTTTACTGAATAGCCGGGAATCGGGAATCGAGAATCGAGAATCGTAGGCAACGACGGTTCCGCACTTCCGTTTTCCGGTTTTCCAACCCTCATCCCCCATTCTCTATTCCCCATTTCCGACACCACATGAGCTTCGCAAGCATCCCAGAACTGCTCGATGAGATACGCGCCGGCCGCATGGTCGTGATCGTGGACGACGAAGATCGCGAAAACGAAGGCGACCTGATCATGGCCGCGGAACTGGTACGGCCGCAGGACATCAATTTCATGGTCACGCACGCGCGCGGCTTGGTGTGCTTGTCGCTCACGCGCGAGCGTTGCCGGCAACTCGGTTTGCCGCCGATGGTGCGCGACAACACCTCGCCGCACGGCACCAATTTCACCGTCAGCATCGAAGCGGCCGAAGGCGTGACCACCGGCATCAGCGCGTACGATCGCGCACACACCGTACGCACCGCCGTGCGTCCGGATGCGGCGGCGGAGGATTTGTCGCAACCCGGCCACATCTTCCCGCTGATGGCGCAGCCCGGCGGCGTGCTCAATCGCGCCGGACACACCGAAGCGGCGAGCGATCTGGCGCTGCTGGCCGGGCTGGAACCCGCGGGCGTGTTGGTGGAGATTCTCGACGCCGACGGCCGCATGGCGCGACGACCGGCGCTGGAAGTCTTCGCGCGCGAACACGGCTTGAAGATCGGCTCGATCGAGGATTTGATTCGCTACCGATTGCACACCGAGCACACGGTCGAGCGCGTGGACCATCGCGTCATCGACACCGAACACGGCGCATTCGCGCTGCATACGTATCGCGACCGACTGAACCACTGCCTGCATTTCGCGCTGCTGCGCGGCGACGCCGATCCTACCGTGCCGACCTTGGTGCGCGTGCATGCGCTGAATCCGCTCGCCGATGCGCTGCATTGGCGCCGGCCGGATTTCGGCCCGGCGGTGGGCGAGGTGCTGGCGAAGATCGCCGACGAAGGACGCGGCGCGTTGGTGGTGCTGGGCGAGGCGCCGAGCCACGACGCGCTGCTGGCGCGGATCCGCGACTGGCCCCCTGCGGCAGCCGAGCCGTCGCCATCCGCACGCGGCGGGGCGATGGCCGAATGGCGCCGCAACGGCGCGGGTTCGCAGATTCTGGCCGACCTGGGCCTGGGCAAGCTCCGCGTGCTGGGCACACCGCGCAAACAGGTGGGCTTGGCAGGCTTCGGCCTGGAAGTGGTGGAGTACGTAGCGCCGTAGCCCGTATATGGACTCCTCCCGATTGCCAACCGCTTTTTTCGATCTGGGTTGAGATTGCGAACGTATATCCGGCCTATTGGTGAAGCCTTTGGCTTCTGGCCATGATGGAGCAGTCGCACGC
>JAGNNB010000364.1 GCA_017990865.1 Lysobacteraceae bacterium | reverse complement strand
GAAGCGCAGACCGCGATCGACAAGAATGTGGAACTGGTCCGCAAGACCATGCCGGAGGTCGCGGGCATTCCTTTCGACTACGACGAAGCCTCGATCGAATGGCTCGACGGTTACATCAATCGCATGCGCGAAGAGTTCGACGGTGACCCCGGGCGCTTGGGCCAAGTGCTCGCCTCCTACATCGGCGAAAGCATCCGCCGCAAATACGGCGGGCGCTGGGTCGAGGCCGAGGATGGGATCGGCGTGGAAATCCGGCCCGACTTCGTCGCGTTCCCGTTCAACAAGGTCAGCAAACAATTCGAGAACGGCCCGGAAGACTCCGTTTTGTCTTTCTATCAAAGCATCCAAGTGCTACTGGATGAGACGAACGCGCCGACGCACTGAGCGCGAGGCGAAGCGAGGCGCCACCGACGCGCGCCTCACGCCCTTTCGTTATTCCTGCGCGATTTATTCCTTCCGGTAGACCTGCGCCCCCTGCGCCAAAAACTCCTGCGACTTCTCCGCCATCCCCGCTTCCAGCGCCTTGGTCTCGTCCACGCCGTGTTCGGCGGCGTAGTCGCGTACGTCCTGGGTGATCTTCATCGAGCAGAAATGCGGGCCGCACATGCTGCAGAAATGCGCGATTTTGTGCGCGTCTTTCGGCAGGGTTTCGTCGTGGAATTCCTTGGCCTTTTCCGGGTCGAGGCCGAGGTGGAACTGGTCTTCCCAGCGGAATTCGAAGCGCGCCTTGCTCAGCGCGTTGTCGCGCACTTGCGCGCCGGGATGGCCTTTCGCCAGATCGGCGGCGTGCGCGGCGATTTTGTAAGCCATGATGCCATCGCGCACGTCCTGGCGGTTCGGCAGGCCGAGGTGTTCTTTCGGCGTGACATAGCACAGCATCGCGCAGCCGTACCAACCGATCATCGCCGCGCCGATCGCGGAGGTGATGTGGTCGTAGCCCGGCGCGATGTCGGTGGTCAGCGGGCCGAGCGTGTAGAACGGCGCTTCGCCGCACTCGACCAACTGTTTGTCCATGTTTTCCTTGATCAACTGCATCGGCACATGACCGGGGCCTTCGATCATGGTCTGGACATCGTGTTTCCAGGCGATTTTCGTCAATTCGCCTAGCGTTTCGAGTTCGCCGAACTGCGCGGCGTCGTTGGCGTCGGCGAGACAGCCGGGGCGCAAACCATCGCCGAGCGAGAAGGCCACATCGTAAGCCTTCATGATTTCGCAGATGTCCTCGAAATGCGTGTACAGGAAATTTTCCTTGTGATGCGCGAGGCACCACTTCGCCAGGATCGAACCGCCGCGCGACACGATGCCGGTCGTGCGCTTCGCGGTCAGCGGCACGTAGCGCAGCAGCACGCCCGCGTGGATGGTGAAGTAATCGACGCCCTGCTCCGCCTGTTCGATCAGCGTGTCGCGGAAGATATCCCAGGTCAGTTCTTCGGCGCGACCATCGACCTTTTCCAGCGCCTGATAGATCGGCACGGTGCCGATCGGCACCGGCGAGTTGCGCACGATCCACTCGCGGGTTTCGTGGATGTGCTTGCCGGTGCTGAGGTCCATCACCGTGTCCGCGCCCCAGCGAATCGCCCACACCAGTTTTTCCACTTCCTCGGCGATGCCCGAAGACACCGCGCTGTTGCCGATATTGGCGTTGATCTTGGTGAGGAAATTGCGGCCGATGATCATCGGCTCGCTTTCCGGGTGATTGATGTTGCACGGCAGAATCGCGCGGCCGCGCGCGATTTCGCCACGCACGAATTCCGGTGTGATGATCTTCTGGATATTCGCGCCGAAATGTTCGCCGGGATGCTGCCGCAGCAGATGCGCCTCGCGCACGGCCTCCAGCCGTTGATTCTCGCGGATCGCCACGTATTCCATTTCCGGCGTGACGATGCCGCGCTTGGCGTAATGCATCTGCGAGACGTTGGCGCCACCGCCATTCACGGTACGCACGGCGCGGCGCGGCAACGCGCGATTCGGGAAACGCACGGCGTCGAGCTTCGGATCGTGCTCGCGGGCTCGACCGAATTCGGAACTCAGCGCCGACAAGCGCTCGCTGTCGCCGCGTTCTTCGATCCAACGCGCGCGCAGCGGCGCGAGGCCCGCGGCCAAGTCGATGGTCGCGTCGGGATCGGTGTACGGGCCGGACGGGTCGTAGACCGCGACCGGCGCATTGGCCTCTCCGCCGAAAAGCGTCGGCGTGGGCGATAGCGCGATCTCGCGCATCGCCACGCGTAGATCGGAACGCGAGCCTTCGACGAAAATTTTGCGCGAGCCCGGAATCGGTCGGGTCACGGATTCGGAAAGTCGTTCGGTCTGCTGCAGCAGGGTGGCGGGTACGGCGTTCATCGGCATTCGTCCTGGTGGTTCGCGCATACGCGCGAGTGGGCATCACGGACGAAGCGGGATATCGGCGAACGAAGCCGCGCAGGCCGCGATCGCCGAAGAAGCTCCCTACGCCGGTCTCAACCGGTCGGCGGCCGCCGCCCATTCGGACATACGGCCCAGGTTCGAAGGGTCTATCTCAATCGTCGGTCGCGCCGACGATACCCCCGCTTCGTAGCGCGTCATTGAACCATTCCTGCGCCGCGACCGCCAGCACCGGGCGCGCAAATACTCGTCGCCGACAAATCGCCGGCATGTTCTTCGCGCAGTGCAGCTCGTTTACGGGCCGCGCGGCCTCGATTCAGCGCAACCCTGCGTTGATCTTGTCCAGTGCGGCGACGCCTGGGCTCAGCTCGGGCGCTTCCAGCGTATTCAGCGGGCGGGCTGCGGTGTTCAGATGTCCGTGCAGATCGTTCGACTCGGCGTCGACGAACAACAAACCGGTCACCACTTCGCCGCGCGCGTGGCGTTGTTGAATCAAATTCATCGCCGCGATGCGATCGCGCGGGTCGTAGGCATCGTCGAGCTTGTGCAGACGCAGCGTCGTTCCGTCGTGCTGTTCGACTGCTATGGTCTTGCCCGGGTCGTAATCGACCGCGATTTCGGTGCGCGGCAGCAGGACGTCGAGTTGATTCACCGCATCGTTATGCTCGCGCACGT
The DNA here is from genome assembly GCA_017990865.1 of Lysobacteraceae bacterium. Taxonomy (GTDB): domain Bacteria; phylum Pseudomonadota; class Gammaproteobacteria; order Xanthomonadales; family Xanthomonadaceae; genus Lysobacter_I. The sequence continues at coordinate 859 of JAGNNB010000364.1, read as the reverse complement.
AGTCGTAGCTCTTGGTGCTGCCGGCGTGATTGTTGAACGCGATGCAGGGACTGATGACGTCGATGAACGCGGTGCCGCGATGCGACAGCGCGCCTTTGATCAGCGGCACCAACTGTCGCTTGTCGCCGGAAAAACCGCGGCCGACGTAACTGGCGCCGAGTTGCAGCGCCATCGTCACCAGATCGAGCGGGCTGTCGGTGTTGGCGACGCCTTTCTTCGACACCGAACCTTGATCCGCCGTCGCCGAGAATTGCCCCTTGGTCAAGCCGTACACGCCGTTGTTCTCGACGATGTAGACCATGTTCACGCCGCGGCGAATCGCATGCACGAACTGGCCGATGCCGATCGAGGCCGAATCGCCATCGCCGGAGACGCCCAGATAGATCAGATCGCGATTGGCGAGGTTCGCGCCGGTCAGCACCGAGGGCATGCGTCCGTGTACGGTGTTGAATCCGTGCGATTGACCGAGAAAATAATCCGGCGTTTTGCTGCTGCAGCCGATGCCGGACAATTTCGCCACGCGGTGGGGCTCGATATCCAATTCCCAGCACGCTTGGATGATCGCGGCGGAAATCGAATCGTGGCCGCAGCCCGCGCACAGCGTGCTGATCTTGCCTTCGTAATCGCGGCGGGTGAAACCGATCGCGTTGCAGGCCAGCGTGGGGTGATGGAGTTTGGGTTTGGCGAGGTAGGTCATGCGATCACACCGAGAATGGTCGAGTCGCTCTTCCGTGCGCGGGAGAGGGATTGGAGCGAGCGCAAGGGTGCGACACCCTCATCCGCCCTTCGGGCACCTTCTCCCGCACGCGGGAGAAGGGAGTCTTTCACGACGCTTTTTTGCGGACGCGGGAGATAGGAG
>JAGNNB010000363.1 GCA_017990865.1 Lysobacteraceae bacterium | reverse complement strand
GCCCGACGAAGGCGCGAACGATCCGCTGCTGCGGTTATTGGCCGGCGATACGGGCGCGGCCGCTTCGGCGCAGTCGGCTGCGCGGCCGAACGTGCGTTGGCGCCGCGTCGCCGCGCCGTTGGCGTTTGCGATGGCCGTGACCGTCGCGGGGCTGGCGATCGGTTTAGGCATGCGCGACGACGCCGCGACGGACGGCGAGTCGATCGATCGCGATCCGCGTTTGTCCGCGGCGCTGCAATCGGCGTTGGATCGGCAGCTCAGCGGCCGTTCCGAAGCCGGCACCCGCATTCTTTTCAGCTTCCGTCGCGCCGATGGCACGGCCTGCCGTCAATTCGAAACCTTCGCGGCGGTCGGCGGCGCCGAAGGCGTCGCCTGTCGTCGCGCCGAAGGCGCTTGGGCACTGGTCGTATGGCATCAGCCGATTCAAACCTCGGAAGGCTATCGCACCGCGGGCGCCGGCGATTCGCCGATCGATGCGGTGGTCGAGCAGATCGACGCCAGCGGGCCGCTGTCGTCGCAAGAGGAGGCGAACGCGATCGCGCGCAAATGGCGATAGCGCGCCGCTTCGGCGACTGAATCGAGAAAAGAGCGACGCACGATCGGCGTCGCTCGCGGGAAAAGCGGGTCATGGACGACTCGTTCGCAGCCGATGCGAATCGGCGGAAGCTGCGGCCATCGGACCCGAGCTCATCGGGCCCGAACGGCGCGGGGACGGACAGGAGGTCTGTTCTCGCGTCTCATGCCACACGCAATGCAACGCGCAGACATAACGCGCAAACCAACGTCGTCTCGCATCGACACGACCGCAACGTTCCGGTTTCGATCGGAGCGCAGGGCCAACGCACGCCGAATTTCGGACGCGATGTCGACATCCCTGTGCGGGCACGCGCTCGCCGGAGCGCCAGGGACGGCGCCAGCACCACCGGCAACGCATATCGCGTTGCCGCACCCACCCACGCCTCCAGGAGATTCCCGCAATGTTCAAATCGCAAATGTCCCCCGCATTCGCCGGCCTCGCACTCGCTTTCGTGGCTGCGCTGGCCTCTCCGGGCGCGGTGCGCGCCGAATCCGGTTCCAATCCCGACAACGACATCATGGCCTGCACCGTCTCGGTCGAATACAAGCGCAGCAACGTCTCGCGCCTGGTTTACACCCGCGATTTCGTGGTCGGCCCCAACAGCCCGTACACCGACGACTTCTCCACCGCGACGCGTCTGCGCTTTTTCGACGCCACCGTCTCGCGCGTCGATAACACGCCGCAAGTGGCGGTGGTGTTCGATGCCGATGTCGATACCTTCAACGCGGTGCAATTCGGCGCGACGCTGAAAGTGCGCGACGCCAGCAAGGGCGAAACCCAGTCGGGCAACAACAGCTTCTTCACCTCTGCCGCCGGCGCATCGGGTTCGCACCGGACGGACTACACGCTGACGTGCATGCGCGCCAAGCTCTGAGATTCTGGCTGTCGAAAGATAGGCCGTCGAAAAATCGGCAGAAAAGCGACGGCGCTATCGAAGCGCCATCCAATCGAAATGTCGTACCCGAAGCCGCGGTCCTGAAGACCGCGGCTTCCTCGTTCGCAGCGGTGTCGTCGCCATCGGATTCGATACGTGTCGGCGTTCATGGCGTCACAAAAAACCCGCCGAGCGTTCGGCGGGTTTCCGATGGTTTTTTGCGAGGCGGAACGGCCCCGCGATCGTTGGTCGATCAACGGTCGATCGCGCGCCAGGTCAGATTCACGCCGACGCTGTAATCGGCGCTGGCGTCGTTGATACCACCGCTGCCGTTGAGGTTGATCTTCCACGCGTCGGACATCTTCACGCTCAGATACGCGTAGATTTCCGCCGGGTCCTGGCCGGTGCCGGTGCTGCTCTCGCGCCAGTCGTAACCGATGCCGATCGAGCTGCGTTCGCCCAGGTTGCGCCACGCACCGATACCCGCTTGCCAACCGTCCTCGCGCGCGAACGCGTCGGCGTCGCCGAGAAAACGGCGGCCGGCCATGACGTAAGCGCCACCGGCGTCCTTGTCGATCCCGAATTCCGCGGACAGGCCGTAGTCGGTCGTATCGATGCCCAGGCCTTTGCCTTCGTCGCCGGTGGGCAAACGCACGCGGCCGGTGAGGTCGAGATAAGTCGAGCTGCCGCCGAGTTGGTCGAACGAGTACGTCGCCGAGAGCGAGGTATCGCCGAAGCCGCTTTCCTTGCGATCGGCCGCCGCGCCGGAGATCGGATCCTCGCCGTCGTCCTCGGGATGGTCGCGGCCCGAACCGCCGCCGCCGTCGCCGCCGCCGCTATCGTCCAGAACGACCGCGGCGTTCGCCGGGCCGTCCACGCGCAGATACGGCACCGATGCTTTGAAGGTCCAGTTGCCGGTGCGCAGTTTCGCCGAGAGCGGCACGACGAACACGTCGGTCGAAGCGGTTTCGCCGTACTCGCCCGAGGAATAACTCAGGCCGGTGGAGAGATCGAGGGTCGTGCCCGCTTGCGCCGACAGTGCGGACGAAGCCATCAAGCCGGCGAGCAGGGTTTTGGAAAGGGGTGAGATGCGCATACGTTCCTGATTGGCGGTCGTAGAGCGGTGGAAGATACCGCACCCGTTCGGGGCGGCGGGGCGAACGGTCGGTGGATACGACTATGGTCGCGGCGATGGATGGAACGCATCGTCATGCCGACGAGATCATGCCCACGAGATCGTGCCAACGAGATCGTGCCAACTAGATCATGCCGACGCGATCCTTGCCGACGTGGTCGTGCCGACGCCGAGCGTCGGCATGGAGCCGGGTACTGGGCGAGCGCGTCGAGAACGCCTCAAACCGCCCGAGCGCTCGCTCATGGGGAAGGCGAGCGCTCGGGCGGGACGATCATGGCGGGACGAGACGGAGATCAGCCGTCGTCGCGTCCGCTGCGGCCACGACCGCGACCGCGGCTCGGGTCGTCGTTGCCGCCGCCGCGGCGGCCATGGTCGTCGTTCGCGTCGTGGTTGGGGCCGTCGTCGTTGCCGCCGCCATGGTCGTCGCCGACATCGTGGTTCGGGCCGTCGTCCGCGCCGCGCTTGGTGGTTCCGCGATCGTCGATCTCGCGTGCGCGGTCTTCGCGGCGATCTTCGCGACGGTCTTCACGACGGTCTTCGCGACGCGGTGCTTCGTTGGCTTCGCGGGCGAATGCGATCTCGGCGAAGCCCAATGCGGACGTCAGCGAAACGCACGCCAGCAGCGCACTCGCCAACAGGGTGGGTTTGATGTTCATCGGGGTGTCCTGTGCGGGGAAGGGAGCGAGCCGCGCCCCGAGAAGCCCGGGGCCTTGCGGCTCGGCAGCGGACGTCGACGGAAGGAGTCGTCGCCCGCCGCTGCGAGAATAGAAACGTTCCGCCGCCCGAATTTATTCCGTTCGCGTGGATCGCCGATGTCGCGGCCGACCTCCGAGACCCGCGCGATCGTCCCCGAAGATCAGCGCTTCAACCCACGCAGCGCGTCGGCCATGGCGGTGTTCGCAGGCGGCGCGGCATGGCCGGGCCGCGGTTTCGGCGCCGCGTCGCGTGCACGCCCGCGCGGATCGCTCTTCGCATTCGGGCGGCCGTCCGCACCGCTGCGGTCCTCGCGTTTTCCGCCGCGGCTCTCGCCCGGCGTATCGTCGAGACGCCGCGTCAGCGCGATGCGTTTGCGCGGCACGTCGACTTCCATCACCTTCACTTTCACCACATCGCCGACCTTCACCACCTCGCGCGGGTCTTTGACGAATTTGTCGGCCAACGCGGAGATATGCACCAAGCCGTCTTGATGCACGCCGATGTCGACGAACGCGCCGAACGCGGCCACATTCGTCACCACGCCTTCCAGCACCATGCCGGGCCGTAGGTCGCCGATGCTATCGATGCCCTCGGCGAAGCGCGCGGCCTTGAATTCGGGGCGCGGGTCG
>JAGNNB010000362.1 GCA_017990865.1 Lysobacteraceae bacterium | reverse complement strand
GTCGTAGAGTCCGAAGGCGTGCGCTTCCATGTTTCGCCGACCTCGAATGCCGAGTTCGATAGCGGGGTCTGGATTCGCCCCTCGGCTGTTGTATCGGAGTTGGTACCACGCTTCCGCACGGTCGCCATCCGTGATCGCATCGTTAAACCCTTGCATGTGCGATTGCATGCGCCCGTCGCCGCGGTTGTATGTGATCGAGACGACGGCTGCGCGCTCATTGGATGCCGGCAGGTTCAAGCGATCGGCATGACCTTCATATCGGTCGAGACTCACATTTTCGAGAAGGCTGCGTGCTTCGTTTCTCGTGATCTGTCCCGAGAAAGCCAAGCCCAACGCTGTCTTCTGTGGTCCTGGGGCCGCGTCGATGGCTGCAAGCTGCTGTCGCTCAAGCTGCGACAATTGAACCCCGGCGCGATCCCACTGCGCAAGATTATCGTTCCGGTTGAACGTATAACCGAATCCAATCGTCGCCATGCGGTCGCCCGCATCATAAGCACCGGGGCGGAAACCCTCGAAATTTTGGATCATCACGCTAGTTCGACGGCGGTATTCTTCTTCTGTGATCTCTCGATAGTCGATTGGCATATGCTTGCTCCTTGCTTAAGCTGATGGCTTGTTCATTTCTATTCAAACGCTAGGGCGATGAGGTTTCGCTCTAGCGGCTGTTGAAAAAACGCGCATCCCGCGCGATTTGACTCGCCGCATCCTTGCGGTTTCGCGACCGGCTTTTCCGTTCGTGCCGGCTCCCGCCGGCACAGTCAAGTCGCCAGTTCGGCGCATTTGCGAACTCGCTCCCGACGACAGCCCGCTTGCGGGCTGAACAGCGAAGCTGGCCCTGAGCTCCGCGAAGGGTGAGCGCGCAGCGCGAATCATCAAACGCTTGCATGCCTGCTCCGTCGGGGCGGCTATCCATGGCCGCCCAAGCAGGCTGTTCTTCAATAACCTGCTAGTGCCCTCCGGGGCATGATTTCATCTCTTTCACCCAAAATATGCGCGCTCTGGTGGCTGTAGTTTTGCAGGTACTGATGAGCATTGGGCGCATCGAGCCTCCTTCGTCTTCTTTCGTCTCTTCATCGCATGCTCTATCGCGCTCGGCTTCCCAAGCCGCTTGGGCGCGATCCATCTCGGCATGGCAATGCTGTGGCGTGGATTCTCGCTTGACCTTGAGCGCAGCATCGAGTTCGAGGTCTGATGCGACAAAATTTCGAAACGCGCAGATGTTCATGCTGAGCTGTGTGCGATCACAGTCATCCAGCAACTGCTGCAGTTCTGATGCTGGGATTCGGCTGCGGGTAGAAAGCTCTTCCACAATTGTGGATTGATGGGTTGGCGCAACTCCAGACGCTGGAGTGGTCCGTACAGCGGGTTCCTGTGAAAAGGGTGCGGACGCAGTAGTCGGCACTGTCTGCTGGCATGCAGCCAGAGCGAAGACAAGAAACACCGTGCTTGTCTTCATAACCCCAAAATGCGATAGCAGCTCGCCTGCGTGCAGACGGACAGGACTGTTTGTTCGATGAGTCCCAGAGGCCATACAGTTTTCCTTCGGCTTATCGCATGGGCCGCAGTCTAGCCAAAGATGGTTGCCGGTACTACTTTGTTCGACATAGAAATTTTCGAGTCTTCATGAAAGGCAGCGGGTCGCATGAGTCTGTCTCGGACTCTCGGAGTCTTAGCGGTTGAGACGCTTCACCTAGACACTTGCGACATCGCATCCCGGAACTCCGCCATGTCCATCCCCTCGACCGCCTCCGCGCCTTCGCCGCTCGAACAAACGCTGCTCGCCCTCGCCGCATTGGCGATCGTCGCGGTGCTGTCCTTCCCCGCCGCTCGCGGCGCAAGCGAGATGTTCGGGTGGTTGCCGTTCTGGCTGCTGGCGTTGCCTTTGAGCGCCTGGGCGACGGCGCGGGTGTTGCGGCTTCGGGCGGCTCGCGCAGGCGCGAGCGACGAGGCGGCGCGGCCGCTCGCCAGCGTGCATACGATCGCCTCGGCCCGCGGCGCGTCCGTGCGCCGCATCGGCGCTCAGGCCTTGCGCCGCGCGGCCTGAAGCCTGCGGTACCGTATCGTTTCGCGGACGCCGCTCCCAAACATCGACGCATGGTTCGCCGGTCGTCGTCCACCGGATCGGTTTGGGCGCGGCGTGGGTCCGCGCGGCTGGCCGGCTGTGCTAGCGTGGCGATCCCCTTCGTCCTGTTCGTACCGCCATGCCCCAGTTGACGCACGTCCCTCTCGCCGTCGGCCTCGTCCTCGGCGCGTCTTCGTTGTTGTGCGATGTCGCCCGCGCCGCGGATGCGACCCCCGGTTCGACTTTCGCCGCCGCTTCCGCCATGACCCATTCGCTCGCCGCCACCGCACCTGCCGCCAAGCCCACCGACGACCCGCACCTGTGGCTGGAAGGCGTCACCGACGACAAGGCGCTGGCCTGGGTACGCGAGCAGAACGCCAAGGCCGAGGGCGAGATCGCCGCGGCGCCCGGGTTCGCCAAACTCAAGGCCGACCTGCTCGCGATTCTGGATTCCGATGCGCGCATTCCGGCGGTGCAGAAGATCGGCGACCTGTACTACAACTTCTGGCGCGACAAGACGCATCCGCGCGGCGTGTGGCGTCGCACCACGCTGCAGGAATACCGCAAGGCCGAACCGCAGTGGGAAATCGTGCTGGATATCGACGCGCTGAATGCCTCGGAAGACATTCCCGAAGGCAAGCAGTGGGTGTGGCACGGCGCCGATTGCCTCAAGCCGGAATACCGCCGCTGTCTGATTTCGCTGTCGCCCGGCGGTTCCGATGCCGACGTGACCCGCGAGTTCGATCTGGAAACGCAGAGCTTCGTCGAGGACGGGTTCTATCGGCCGATGGCCAAGGGCGGTTTGCAGTGGATCGATCAGGACACGGTGTACGTGTTCACCGATTTCGGTCCGGGTTCGCTCACCGCGTCGGGTTATCCGCGCATCGTCAAGGAATGGAAGCGCGGCACGCCGCTGACCGAAGCGAAGGTCGTGTACGAGGGTAAACCGACCGACATGTACATCGCGGCGTTCCGCGATCTCACGCCCGGGTTCGAGCGCGATTTCGTCAACCGCACCATTGCCTTCTACAACGACGAACTGTATCTGCGCAAAGACGGCAAGCTGGTCAAGATCGACGTGCCGAACTCCGCGAACAAATCTGTCCACAACACATGGTTGACGGTCGAGTTGCGCGAGCCGTGGACGGTGAAGGGCAACAGCTATGTCGCCGGCTCGCTGCTGGTGATCGATTTCGAGAAATTCCTCGCCGGCGATCGTGGCTTCGACGCGATGTTCGTGCCGACCGACACCGTTTCGCTCGCCGGTTATACCTGGACCAAGCGGCATCTGGTGCTGAACCTGCTGGACGACGTGAAGAGCAAAGTCCGCATCATCACGCCGATGGAAGGCACCTACGGCTGGAATCAAAGCAACTTGCCCGGCGCGCCCGCATTGGGCACGGTCTCGGTCGCGGCGGTCGATAACGATACCAGCGACGCGCTGTGGATGACGGCGTCGGATTTCCTCACGCCCAGCACGCTGTCGATGGTGGAGATCGGCAAGAAGGCCGAAGCGCTCAAGACCATGCCGCCGTTCTTCGAGGCGACGGGTCTGGTGGCCGAGCAGAAATTCGCCACCTCCAAGGACGGCACTCGCGTGCCGTACTTCATCGTGCATCGCAAAGACATGCCGCTGGACGGCGCCAACCCGACGCTGCTGTGGGGTTACGGCGGGTTCGAGGTCTCCTATACCGCCACCTACAGCGCCACCGTCGGCCGCGGCTGGCTGCAGCAAGGCGGTGTGTACGTGCTGGCGAACATCCGCGGCGGCGGCGAATACGGCCCGCGCTGGCATCAGGCCGCGCTCAAAGCCAATCGCCATAAAGCCTACGAAGATTTCGCCGCGGTGGCGGAGGATCTGTTCGCCA
>JAGNNB010000361.1 GCA_017990865.1 Lysobacteraceae bacterium | reverse complement strand
GCCCGCAGCGGTCCAACGGAACCAGTCGTTGCCCGCGCGCCACACCAGGCCGCCGTCGCGGCTCCACTGCGGTCGCGCGTCCTGCGCCTCGGTGCGCGTGAGTTGGGTCAACGCGCCGCTGCGCAGATCGCGCACGAAAATATCGCCGTTGCGCGCGAACGCCATGCGCGTGCGCGTCGCATCGAACGCCGGCCGCGCCGCATCGAGCCCCGCGCGCGCGGCGTCTTCGACCTTGCGCGGATCGCCGCCGGTCGCCGGCACCCGCCAGAGGTCGCGAATCGTCGCGCCGTCGCGTTTGCGCAGATACAGCACATCGCGGCTGTCCCACGACCACCACGCTTGTTCGACCGAATTTCCGATCCAGTCCGGGTCGGCCATGATGGTCGCCAGATCGAGCGGTTTCGCTGTAGCGTCCTGGGCGACCACCGGCCCTGCGCAGGCGAACGCGACCGCGGCGATGCAGAGGGCGGAGCGCGCGATGCGACGCGGGAGGGTGGAGGTCGATCCGACGATCGCGTACGGACGCAGGGCGCGCATGGGGCGTTTCCGGGTGAAGAATCGCCCAAGCTTACCGAACCCCGGCGCGTTCGCGCATCCGCCGGCTGTCGCGCGCGCCTCGCCCGAGCGCAGACAAGGCGTACAATGCGCGTCGGGAGGGCGTCACCACACGTGGAGGCATCGCACGATGTCGCTCGACCCGCTGTTGTTGTCGCGAATTCAATTCGGATTCGTCATTTCGTTCCACATTCTCTTCCCGGCCTTCACCATCGGGCTCGCCAGTTGGCTGGCGTTTCTGGAATGGCGCTGGCTGCGCACCCGCGACCCGCTGTGGCGCGATCTCTACGTCTTCTGGATGAAGATTTTCGCCGTCTCCTTCGGCATGGGCGTGGTCTCGGGCATCGTGATGAGCTTCCAGTTCGGCACCAATTGGTCGGTGTTGAGCGAGAAGGCCGGCAACGTCATCGGCCCGCTGCTCAGCTACGAAGTGCTGACCGCGTTCTTCATGGAAGCGACGTTCCTGGGCGTGATGCTGTTCGGCATGAAGCGCGTGTCGGAGAAGCTGCACTTCTTCGCGACCTGCATGGTGGCGCTGGGCACGCTGATTTCGACGTTCTGGATCACCTCCGCGAACAGTTGGATGCAGACGCCGGCCGGTTACGAGATCGTCGACGGCGTGTTCCGTGCGAGCGATTGGTGGGCGGTGATCTTCAATCCCTCGTTCCCGTATCGCCTCACGCACATGGTGCTGGCGGCGTTTCTCACCACCTGTTTCGTCATCGGCGGCGTCAGCGCGACGTATCTGCTGCGCGGCCGGCACATCGAAGCGGCGACGCGGATGCTGAAATTGTCGGTGGCGTTCGGCGCAGTTGTCGTACCGCTGCAGATCTTCGCCGGCGACCTGCACGGCCTCAACACGCTGGAACATCAGCCGATGAAAGTCGCGGCGATGGAAGGACACTGGCGCGACGGCGCCCCCGGCGAAGGCGTGCCGCTGGTGGCGTTCGCGATTCCGAACCAAGCGGAAGAGCGCAACGATTACGCCATCGAAATTCCGCGCGTCGCCAGCCTGATTCTGACCCACAGCACCGACGGCACGATTCCGCCGTTGACCTCCGTGCCCGCGAACCAGCGCCCGCCGGTGGCGCCGGTGTTCTTCGCGTTCCGGATCATGGTCGGCATCGGCGTGGCGATGCTGGCGCTCGTGCTGTTGTCGGCCTGGCAATGGAAACGCGGACGATTATTCGATCCGACGCGCGCCCGCTGGCTGCTGCGCGGTTGGCGCGCGATGACGCTCTCGGGCTTCGTCGCGATTCTCGCCGGTTGGTACGTCACCGAAATCGGTCGCCAGCCCTACACCGTCTACGGCCTGCTGCGCACGGCCGATTCCAACAGCGCGGTATCCGGCGCGGCGGTCGCGTTTTCGCTGGCGGTGTTCGCATTGGTGTATGTCTGCGTGTTCGGCGCGGGGATCTGGTATCTGCTGAAACTGGTGCGCAAAGGCCCGCAGCCGCACGAAACGCCGCCGGATACCGACGACGGCGAGAAAACCCCGGCGCGGCCGCTGTCGCTGCCGAACGAGACGCTCGATGCGCCGGTCGCGCAGGCCTCTGCCGGCTCGCACGACACGACGCCCGCAGGAGGTGCGGCATGACCCTGCCTCCGACCGAAACCTGGCTGCCCGTCGCGTGGTACGCGGTGATCGCGTTCGGCGTGATGATGTACGTGCTGCTCGACGGCTTCGTGCTGGGCCTCGGCATTCTCGCGCCGTTTGCCGAGGACGAGGATCAGCTCGATCACATGATGAACACCGCCGCGCCGATCTGGGACGGCAACGAAACGTGGCTGGTGTTGGGCGGCGCGGGTTTGCTCGCAGCGTTTCCGAAAGTCTATGCGTTGGTGCTGTCGGCGCTGTATTTGCCGGTGCTGTTGATGCTGATCGCGCTGGTGTTTCGCGGCGTGGCCTTCGAATTCCGTTTCAAGGCGAAGACGCTGCGCCGCGCCTGGGGCATCGCGTTCTGGCTGGGCTCGGTGTTCGCGGCGTTCGCGCAGGGCGTGATTCTCGGCGCGATCGTCGAGGGCATGCCGCTGCAGGAAGGCAAATACGTCGGCGGTGCGTTCGGCTGGTTCAGTCCGTTCTCGATGCTGACCGGTTTGTCGGTGATGTCCGGTTACGCGTTGCTCGGCGCGACGTGGTTGATCCTCAAGACCGACGGCGGCACGCAGCGCGTCGCCAGAACATTGGCGCGACCGCTGACGTTGAACGTCTTCGGTTTCATCGGTTTGGTCAGCGCGTGGCTGCCGTTTCTCGATAGCCGCATCATGGCGCGCTGGTTCGAAGGCGATCGTTTCTTGTGGTTGTTCCCGGTGCCGCTGTTGGTGTTGGCCGTCACCTGGGCGCTGTGGCGCGCCGTGCCGCGCGGCGACCGCGAAGCGCGGCCCTTCATGCTGAGTCTGTGTTTGTTCCTGCTCGGCTTTGTCGGCCTGTTGCTCGGCATGTGGCCGAATATCGTGCCGCCATCGATGACGATTTGGGACGCCGCCGCGCCGCCGGAAACCCAGGGTTTCGCGATCGCCGGTTTGATCGTGCTGCTGCCGGCGATTTTGGGCTACACGTGGTGGTCGTATTCGGTGTTCAAGGGCAAAGTCGCCGCGGATGCGGGGTATCACTGAGCGTCGACGACGCCTTTCGAGCGAATGTTGCTTGCGTCTTTCGACCCCCTCCCAATCTCCCCCTGCGCTGCGCGCAAGGAGAGGAGATCAAGTAGAGGAGAGCATCGCATCCAGAAGGATTTTGGATAGGCGCTCAATCGCCGAGCTGACGGTTGTGCACTTTCGACCACAGCAGCAACGACGCGATCGCGCCGCACAGGCACAGGAACATGTCCCACTGCGTATCCCATTGGTCGCCTTGGGTGGCGAGGAAAGCATCGGCGTCCGCGCCGTAGATCAAGGCCGACCACCATTCGATCAACTCGAACAACGCGCTGAAGCTCAAACACGCGGCCAATACCAGATAGATCAGCCAGCCGCCGCGGCGCAGCGGGGTCGAGCGCAACAGCAGTTCGCGCGCCAGAATCGCCGGGGTGAACCCCTGCATGATGTGGCCGACGCGATCCCACGGATTGCGCTCGAAACCCAAGGTGTCGCGCAGCCAGAACCCCAGCGGCGTTTCGGCGTAGGTGTAGGCGCCGCCGTAAATCAGCACCAACGCATGCGCCAGCAGCAGCCAGCACAGCAGGCGCGTGAGCGGAAAGCGCTTCCAGTTCCACACGATCAGCGGCACCGCGATCATCACCCACACCGTTTCCAGAAACCAGGTGAGGCGATCTTTCGGCGCGATGCCCGACAACGCGAGCGCCAGCAGCGCGAATGCGAGCAGGGCTTTGCGCTCCAAAGCGCCGGGAGGCGTTGCGATGGACGACGACATGCGA
>JAGNNB010000360.1 GCA_017990865.1 Lysobacteraceae bacterium | reverse complement strand
CGACCGCGGGCCAAAATCGCGTCGCCATCGAGGTGGCCGGCGCGGTGCAGTACGCGGCGCTGCCGAACTGCGTGTTCGGGCAGCAAACCGATAACGGCTACTCGCTCGTCAACAATGCGTGGTATCGAGTGCGTCTGGTGTCCGAATTCGTCGGCTACGGCTATCGCACGAGCTATTCCCTGTATCACCCGAGTATGGTCGGATGGCTGGAGTACGCCCATCGCGAGGTGTCGTATCAATACCCGCAAGTGCCGACCAACCTGGGCGGGTGGTTCCTCGCCGAAACCTTCAATCGTTCGAACAACTGGACCTTGTACATCCGCAATTTGAACGCGCGTTGGGAGTGATTCGATCGCCGATCCGCGCTGAGCGAATCGGATCGACGCTTTACCGCCGCTTCGACCGTGCGCGCTTCGCGGCCGTGGCCAGAACCGGACCGCACAATGCCTCCATCGCCGCATAACCCGCGGCGTTGGGGTGCACGCCGTCGCCGGAAAAATCCGCGCGCAAGCCGCCGTTGCCGTCGTCGAGCGCGCGGTGATAATCGATCCAGCGGCAGCGCCGCGCGTTCGCCAGCGCGGCGAGTCGGCGATTCAGCCCGACGATGCGCGCGGCCGGGCGCAATTCCGGGCGCCAGCCGAAGCCCGCAGCGGGCGGAATCGCGCCGAGCAATACCTCGATGCCCGCGTCCTGCGCGATCGCGACCATCATCGCGAGATTGCCGACGATGCTGTCGTCGTCGCTCGGCCCGGTGTTGCCTGCCACATCGTTGGTGCCGGCCATCAGGTGCAAGCGCTTGGGTTTCAATCGCAGCACGTCCGTCGGCATGCGCAACACCATTTGCGGCGTGGTTTGCCCGCTGATGCCGCGACAGACGCGCGCTTCCGGGAAAAACTCCGGCCGCATCCGCGGCCAGCCTTCGGTGATGGAATCGCCCAGGAATACCGTGTCGATGTCGACGCCCGAGGCGAGCAGCCGGCGATCGTCCGCGTCGTAGCGCGACAGCCACGGCCAGTCCTCGAACATCTGCCGCTCGTTGCGACCGGGTTCGGCATCGACGCGCGCGACGGGAAGCGCGGGCAGCGCGAGCGCGGCGGCGCAGGTCAGAAAGGTGCGGCGGCGGAGGCGGAGCGGCGGCGGCTGACGCATGCGAGTATCCGAGTGTGAGCGTTCGCCGCCGAGCATAGCCCGAAGTGCGGTAGGCTGCCGCAGGGCGTGCGGCAGCCTCGCGTCGCCGCATCGCTCGCCGCTTCGACCAGGAGATCGTCGATGTCTCGTTTTCCAACCGCTACGATCCGCCGACTGGCGCGGCTGGCATTGGTCCTGTCGCTGTGGGTCTGCGGTGCGGCGCATGCCGAAACGCTGCGTGTGATGTCCTTCAACGTGCGTTTGCCCGTGGCCGCCGACGGCGAAAACCGCTGGGAAGCGCGGCGTGACTTGTTGGTCGAGACGATTCGCCGCGAACGCCCGGACCTCATCGGCACGCAAGAATTATTCGGTTCGCAGGGCGATGCGATCGTCGAAGATCTGCCCGAATACAGGTGGTTCGGCCGGGGCCGTCGTGGAGGCGGCAGCGACGACGAACACATGGGCGTGTTCTATCGCGCCGATGCCTACGCCGTGATCGAATCGGGCGATTTCTGGCTGTCGGATACGCCGGATATCGTTGGCAGCATCAGTTGGGGCAATCTTTATCCGCGCATGGTCACCTGGGCGTTGTTCGAATCGCGGCGCACGGGCGCGCGCTTTTATCTGCTCAATACGCATTTTCCTTATCGCGACGAAGACACCGCCGCGAGAACGCGTTGCGCGCGCGCATTGCTCGCGCGCATCGAGGCCTTGCCGAAGAATGTCCCGGTGGTGCTGACCGGCGATTTCAATACCGACGACGGCAGCGAAGCCTATACCGTGTTGATCGCTGCGATGACGGACGCATGGCGCGTCGCGCCGCGTCGACGTGGGCCGGAGGGCACGTTCCATGCGTTCAGCGGAACGCCGCAGCGGCGGATCGATTGGATTCTGACGCGCGGGTTCGAGGCGCGTACGGTCGAAACCGTGGCCACGCACCGCGACGGGCGATATCCGTCGGATCATTTTCCGGTGATGGCGCAATTGCGCTGGCCGAAAGCCGCGCGACCGCGACGCACGCCGTAATCGTAGCGTTCGGTAACAGCAGCGCGCCGTAATCGCAGCGCCGTCGTTTCCTCCGCGGCCGATGTGATACGTTCGCCGCTTACCGCTTCCGCGCCGCATCGCTCCGAGAGATCACCATGCGTAAACCCGCGCTCGCCATCGCTTTGTCGATGCTGTGTTACCCCTTGTTCTGTTTCTCCGCCGCCCCGAGCGCGCAGGCGGCCGAACCGGCGTTCTCCAGCGCCTACACCGACCTCGCCAAAGACTGCCGCGCCGCGTTCGCCGCGACCGAGATCGAAGAAGGGCAGGACATGCCCTTGCGTTGTTCGGGCCCGCGCGGACGCTCGCTCTACATTTATTTTTCGGCCGAGGATACGTATCTGCAGGTCGAGGCGACCGGCGATACCGCATCGCTGTTGGCGCAACCGTTGAAACTGAGCGATTACGACCGCGGCAAAGTGGAATGGCGGCTCGCCGATGGCGTTCCGTTCGCGATCGTCGTGCGCGTTCGTGGGGAAAGCCGGCAAACGCTCGAAGTGCGCGGTATCGGCGCGTATCGCACGATGTCCGACAGCATCGACACCGCTCGTCGGTCGTCCGCCAATGCCGATGCGCGCGCGGTGGCCGACGACGCATTCCTGCGCGCGCAGCGCTGATCGCGCAGCCCTGATCGCGCCGCGCCGTCGCGGCGCGACCGGCGGCTTCGATGTGTTTCGATATGTGCGGCCGCGGCTGCCGCGCCGCACCATCGCGCGTACCCGATCCGGGCTAAGATGCCCGCGCCGGCATGCGAGCGGTCGCGGAAGCGACAGCGGGGAGGGGGCTCCGACGGACACACGATGGACATATCGTGCCGGGACAATCGTCCCTACCTGAAGCCAATTTCAGCCCGCCCACTGTCCGCCAGGGAGTCCCCATGAATCGTGCCGCACACCGTCTCTTCACAGGTGCCGCTCGACGCACCGTCGCCGCGATCCTCGGCATCGTGCTCGTTTTTTGCGCCGTCGAGGCATCCGCACAGTCCTATCTGCGCGTGGTCTCCTGGAACATGCTGCATGCCGGTTGGAGCGGGCAGCAGGATTGGAACGCTTACGCCACGCAAATCTGGACCAACTACGGCAGCGCGGCCGGCGCCGCGAACGGCGTGGACTTGGTGTTCGGTCAGGAAGTGATGTACGCCGAATCGGCCGCCAGCGTGGCCGCGGCCTTGACCGCGGTGAGCGGTTACACCTGGAATTACCGCGTCACCGCTGCCGTCGGGCGCACCAGCTACAAAGAGCGTTATGCGGTGTTCTATCGCGCCGATCGCGTGCAGTTGCTTTCGGAAAGCCTGTGGGTGGATACCGGCGACAAATTCGAGCGCGAGCCGCAAATCGTGAAAGTGCGGCACATCCAGACCGGCGCGGATTACACCTTCATCAACTGGCATACGGTGTTCGGCACCACCGCGGAACGTCAGCTCGAGGTTCAACAGATCGCCAGCGTGTTCCAGTCGATCCAGAACGGCAGCAGCAGCGATCAGGATGTCGTGCTGGTGGGCGATCACAATCGCGAAGCCACCTCGCCGTGGTGGGCGACGCTGACCGGAACGTCGCCGACGGTGAGCTGGCGGGTGAACGACAAAACCTCGATCAACACCAGTTGCGCCTTCGCCAGTTCGTACGACCATTTCTGGATGCAGGCCAGTTACGTCACCGAGTATTCGACATCGGGTCGCGATTACATCGCGAATATGTGTACGTTCCGTAACGGCGTGTCGGACCATGCGCCGATCTACATCTCGTTCTACTCGACGGCCGATAC
>JAGNNB010000359.1 GCA_017990865.1 Lysobacteraceae bacterium | reverse complement strand
CGCCGCGGAACTGCGCCAACGCAACGGCGCGCAATTGCAGATCCTGATCGTGCCGACGACCGCACCGGAAGATGTCGCGGACTACGCCCAGCGCGTGTTCGATACGCAGGGACTCGGGCGCCGCGGTTTCGACGACGGCCTGTTGATCGTCGTCGCCAAGAACGACCGCCGCATGCGCATCCACGTCGGCACCGGTCTCGAAGCCAAGATTCCGGACGCCACCGCGCAGCGTTTGATCGACGAATATCTGACGCCGAAATTCCGCCGCGGCGATTTCGCCGGCGGGCTCGACGACGCCACGTCGGTGTTGGCGAGGTTGATGAACGGCGAGCCGTTGCCCGAGCCGCGCGCGCAACATCGCTCCTCCAGTGCATTTTCTACACCGCTCATATTGATGTTGGTGTTGATAATATTGCTCATATCCTTACTTCTCCCGTTGCACCTCCACCGGCAAATCGCCGCCCAGAGGCCTGATCGCGCCAGAGGTCCGAGCGATCCGGGCAGCCAATGGAATCCCGACGAACTCACCTTCGACCCGAACGATCCGGAAGTGGTGCGTCGCAGGGACGAACGCGAGCGTCGAGAACGCGAAGCCGCTCGCGACAACGATACCGATTGGGGCGGGGGCGGTTCTTCGGGCGGAGGGAGCGATGGCGGCGGCGGAAGCCGCGGCGGCGGCGCCTCGGGCGGATGGTGATGTCGCCGCAGCCTGCGCGCGGGGGCGTCCTCCGGCACAATAGGCGCCCCCGTCGACGACCCCGGCTCCGATGACCTACTTGCACCAAATCGACCCGATCGCGTTCACGCTCGGCCCGCTGAAGGTGCATTGGTACGGAATCATGTACATGCTCGGCTTCGCCGCGGCCTGGGTGCTCGGCCGTCGCCGCGTGCGCGCCGGCCGCTTGCCCGGCGTGGACGAGCAGGCCTACAGCGATCTGTTGTTCTACAGCATGCTCGGCGTGATCTTCGGCGCGCGCATCGGCTACGTGCTGTTCTACGACCTCGACAATTACCTGCGAGAGCCGCTGCTGATCTTCAAAATTTGGCAGGGCGGCATGAGTTTCCACGGCGGTTTGCTCGGCGTGCTCGCCGCGGGCCTGTGGTGGTCGCGCAAATACAAGATGCATTTCTTCGACATCATCGACTTTCTGGCGCCGCTGGTGCCGCCGGGGCTCGGGTTGGGACGGCTTGGCAATTTCATCAACGGCGAGCTGTGGGGCAAATACACCGAAGCCGGCTGGGGCGTGATCTTTCCTTACGCCGAAGCCGGCATGGCGCAGATGGATGCCGCCACGCTGCGCGCGCAGCACGCCACCGGCGCCTTCGATGCGCTGGCCCGGCATCCGAGCCAGTTGTACCAATTCTTGCTGGAAGGCGTCGCGCTGTTCTGCATTCTGTGGTGGTTCTCGCGCAAGCCGCGTCATCGCTACGCGGTGTCCGGCGTGTTCGCGCTGTGCTACGGCTGTTTCCGTTTCCTGATCGAATTCGTGCGCTTGCCGGACGAGCAGATCGGCTATCTCGCCTTCGGTTGGCTGACGATGGGGCAGGTGTTGACGCTGCCGCTGGTCGCGTTGGGGCTCGGTTTGCTGTGGTTGTCGCGCAAGTCGCCCATGCTGATGCCGGTCGCGCCGCCGGCCGCCGCCGCGAACGATCGCGGCTGAAGCCGCTCCTACAAGAACTCCTCGATGCGCCAGTATCTCGATCTTCTCCAGCACGTGCTCGAACACGGCCACGAAAAGGCCGACCGCACCGGCACCGGCACGCGCAGCGTGTTCGGTTGGCAGATGCGGTTCGATCTGAACGATGGTTTCCCACTGGTCACCACCAAGAAACTGCATCTGCGCTCGATCGTGCATGAGCTGCTGTGGTTCTTGAAAGGCGAGACGAATACCGCCTATCTCAAAGCGCACAAGGTCAGCATCTGGGACGAATGGGCCGATGCCGATGGCGAACTCGGCCCGGTTTACGGCAAGCAATGGCGGCGTTGGGCCGGCGCCGACGGCATCGAAATCGATCAGATGCGTTGGGTGGTCGAAGAAATCCAGCGCAATCCCGATTCGCGGCGCTTGATTGTCAGCGCCTGGAATGTCGCGGATTTGCCGCGGATGGCGCTGATGCCTTGTCACACGATGTTCCAGTTCTACGTCGCAGACGGCAAACTCAGTTGCCAGCTTTACCAACGCAGCGGCGATATTTTTCTCGGCGTGCCGTTCAATATCGCCAGCTATGCCTTGCTCACGCACCTGGTCGCGCAGGTTTGCGGCTTGGGCGTCGGCGATTTCGTGCATACGCTGGGCGATGCGCATCTGTACTCCAATCACCTCGATCAAGCCCGCGAGCAACTCGCGCGCGCGCCCAAGCCGTTGCCGCGTCTGCGTTTGAACTCCGACGTGCGCGACATCTTCGGTTTCGCCTACGACGACATCGCCATCGAAGGCTACGACCCGCATCCGGCGATCAAAGCGCCGGTGGCGGTGTGATCCTCTCGCGAACGCGATGACCGAATTCGTTTTGATCGCCGCGCTCGACCGCAATCGCGCCATCGGCCGCGACAACGCGATGCCCTGGCATTTGTCGGACGATCTCAAACGCTTCAAGGCGCTGACGTTGGGAAAACCCGTGCTGATGGGCCGCAAAACCGCCGAATCCTTGGGCCGCGCGCTGCCGGGGCGGCGCAATCTGGTGTTGACCCGCAGCGGTCGCGCGCCGTTCGCCGGCATGGAAGCGGTCGCGACTCTCGACGACGCACGCGCGATCGCAAAGGCGGACGATGCCGCCGAGTTGTGCGTGATCGGCGGCGGCGAACTTTACGCGCTGGCCTTGCCGTTCGCGACGCGCATGCATCTGACCTATGTCGAGACCACGATCGAAGGCGGCGATGCGTTTTTTCCCGCGTTCGATGCGGACGATTGGCGCGTGCTCGCGCGCGAAGCGCATCCGATGGATGCGAAACACGCGTTCGCGTTCGAGTTCGTGGATTACGTGCGCGTTAGATCTGGCGATTGACTCGGCATTCGCGGATTCGATCGCGAGCGATTTCGAAGCGCGACAGGCCATCGACCGACTCGATGTACCACAAAGGTTCCACGACAAAGAACAGATCGCATTCTTCGAGAATCTTGCATTGGATCCAGCATGATTCCGGCAAACTGTCGCTGGGCAAGAACGACTCCGCGAAAAGAACGGGCACTTTCTCGTGAATGAGGTGACGCCGGCATTGCGCGTCCAGTAACTCGACTTCGAGAAAGCCGGGAAATGCGTGGTCGACCCAGCCCAGGACCCGAGTTTCGATCTCGACTTGCGTGGGCCGCGAAAGGCGCTCGACTTCGTTAGCGTTCACGAACGCGATCCAGCGCCTTCGGCCGGTAATGTCCGGTGATCTTGTAATCGAACAAGATATCTTCTTCGCGCGTGCCGCGACCGATGTTGTGGACGATCAGCGGCGTGCCGAACAGACTCTTGCGATCGCTGACGATGCCGATATGCGGCAGATTGCCCGGCAGCATCCAGGTCACCAAATCGCCGGTTCGGTAATCGGCGGCTTCGCGCGTGGGCACGAGCGACCAGCCTTGGCGCGCGAACCACGTTTGCAGATTCGGCACGCGGCGATGATCGATATTGCGATCGGGGCCGCGCAAGCCCCATTTCTGCGGATAACGCGCGAAATTCGCACGCATGTCCTCATGGATTTCGCGCTGCAGATCGACGCCCTGCGCACGAAACGCACGAATCGCCACATCGGTGCAGACGCCGCGATCTTGCGGTACGTCGCCGTTGGGATACGCGAGCACGACGTACGCGGGGTCGTAGCGCAGAGTGACGCCGATCTGCTTGCGCGCCGCGGTCACCAGGGCGTCCGCGCGAAACGGGTTCGGCGCAGCGGGTCGCGCATGGACCGCGGGTTCGCGCGACGCGCTCGAAGCGGTCGCGCTGCGTTGCGCGG
>JAGNNB010000358.1 GCA_017990865.1 Lysobacteraceae bacterium | reverse complement strand
CGAAGCCCACGAAGCGAAGCCCATCAATCGACGCTCATCGCGCGATGCTTGCGCCGTCGAAACGATGGGCGCATGCTCCGCCGCTTAGGGATCGACCGACATCGATTCGTCGCCGGCGAGCGGTTTTTCGCCCGGCCCACAGGGGATTCGCGCGACGCGAACGCAACGATGCGGCGCGCGAAAGGTACGGAGCTTCGCATCGCCGACGCTTCGCAGACATGGTCCATACGCAAAGGAGAGGGTTCGATGTCCATGCTGTCATTCACGCCGTCCGTCGACGGCCCCACGCCGCGCGCGCAGAGGATTTCGCGCACGTCCGCATCCCCGCTCGTATCCGCATCCGCGCGCACGCTCGCGCTGACGCTCGCCATCGCCGCCGCGCTGTCCGCGTGCGGTCAAAAACCCGCGGAACCGGCCAAGCCCGAAGTCGCCGTTACGCCGCCGACAACCGCGCCGACGGTCTGTCAGGCCAATTCGAGCTGGATCACCGCGCCCAACCCGCCGTCGGAAGTCGCGGCCACCGAATCGTTCTGCGATTTCTATCAATTCTCATGGCAATGGTTCCTGGGCGAAGTCTCGCCTTCGCCGACGTCGCAGGGCGAACGCGTATTCGAAACCAACCGTTTGCACGATCCCACCGTGCCCAGCGGGCAATGCTCGCTGCCGGAGATGATCGGCCGCGCCGCCGCCGCGAAAATGCTCGCACTGCGCGCCGACAAGCCGCAGGATTTCGAGGACACCCAAGCCGACGGCAACGCGTTGTACGACCAGAACGGCAACATCCTGCGCTACAACATCTGGTATTCGCGCGCCGAATGTCAGGCCACGCAATCGGGCTTCGCCGAAGGCACGTTCGAGATCAAGGTCTCGTGGATGATCCTGCCCAAACCCGATCCCTCGTACTACACGATGCAAGCCACGCTGCCGGGCAGTAGTACGCCGGTGACGCTGGGCATGGTCGGGTTCCATATCGCGAACTGGACCTCGAAACATCCGGAGATGATCTGGGCCACGTTCGAGCACAAGAACAACGCGCCGCTGTGCGACGGCTCCACGCCGACGCCCGCGAACGGTTGGGCCTTCGCCGCGTCCGACGCCGCTACGTGTCTCACCCAGAATCCTTCACAGCCCGGCGCTCCGCCGAACACCGCGTGCGCGGCCTTCAACTTCAACACGCCCGATCCCTTCCAAGGCACGCCGCCGGCGACCAACACGGCGAACAACATTTGCCGCATGTACGCCAACGGCAATCAGCCCGGCACCTCGATCAATGGCAACGACAACGCCGCGAATCTGTTGGCGATCCAGCAGCTCAACGATCAATTGGTCGGTCCGCAAGGCATGCTCACCGCGTTGCCCGATACCGACCCGATGGCGATCTGGAAGAACTACACGCTGATCGGCGCGATCTGGACCAAGGGCGGCGCGGATTCGGGCAACCCGCCGATCGCGTACACCGTGCATGCGCAAGGCGGCGACAAGATCGTGCCCGGCGATCCCACCAGCCTGCAGCGCGGCTCGTTGGAACTGACCAACATGAGCATGGAAACCTTCCAGCAGGGCGATACCTCATGGGCGCCCAACTGTTTCGGTTGCCATACCTTCGCCAAAGCCGATCCGCTGGACGTCAGCCACATCTGCAACAGCCTGTTCGGTTCCGATGCCAACGGTGATTGCGTGGTGCAGCAGACCGGCGCGGTGCCGGTGGGCGAAGCGAAAGCGGCCGCTCCTGCCGCTCCGTCTGCGGCCGACAAGAAGTAACGCGGTATCGCGTTACGTGATCGCATCGACGATCGCGTCTGCGCTTGCGATCAGTACTCCCGACGGCCCGCTTCGTGCGGGCCGTCGTCGTTTCTGGCGGCTTTCGGTCGCCGAAGGCTATGCGCGTCGGGGTTCGGGTTTCTCTCGAAGCGATGAAAGCGGGATCCCGGCGTGCGCCGGGATGACGATGATGGGATCGCGATGATGAAAGCGCGGCCGCGGGGCGACTTTGCCCGTGCGGCTTCGTTCGATTCTCGAATACGGCTTGCGACGATCCGTGCGTCGCATTCGTTCGCCCCACCACCGGCACAGGCGCGCCCGTGCCGCTTGGGTATGATGCCGCCGACGAGCGCGCCTTCCGCCGCGCCGAAACGGGTCACCGTATGCCGCTGCCCACCGATGCCGAATTGAATCGCTTCGCCGAAGCCCTCGGCGAGCGTTTCCGTCAACAGCGTTTGACGCTCGTCACCGCCGAAAGCTGCACCGGCGGCTGGATCGCGAAAACCGTCACCGACATCGCCGGCTCGTCCGATTGGTTCGACAGCGGCATGGTCGCCTACAGCTACGAAGCCAAGCAGGCGATGCTGGGCGTGCGCCCGGAAACCCTGGAATACCACGGCGCCGTCAGCCGCGAGACCGTGATCGAAATGGTCTCCGGCGCGCTGGTGCATTCGGGCGGCGCCGTGGCCGTCGCCGTCACCGGCATCGCCGGCCCGGGCGGCGGCAGCGCCGACAAACCCGTCGGCACCGTCTGGATCGGTTGGAAGCGTCGCGGCGGCTATGCCAAGGCTCAGGTCTTCCATTTCGACGGCGACCGCGAAGCCGTGCGGCGGCAGACGGTGGGGGCGGCGTTGGAAGGGTTGCAGGCATTGATCGAAGCGTCTTGATGTCGATTCGGACGATGACGTCCGTTCGCGCACGCATATGGGGGCTCGCCGCGATCTGCGCCGCCTGGCTCGTCGCGTGGCCGTTATTGGCGCTGGAGAGCACGCGCGGACTGCGCGGCATCCTCGACCTTTCACGGGATCGCGGCGCATACGATCTGCTTGCGCTCGTCTACACCGGCCACGAGAGCGTGGTCTACGCGGCGCTTTTTCTCGCAAGCCTTGTGTCGTTCAGGGCGATGCTCGGCGTCGCCCTCTGGTTGGATCGCGACCGCCGCGCGCTCGACGCGTTGCGCTGGGCGCTCGACGTGCGCTCGGTGCGTGCGGGTTTCGTCGTCGTCCTGGTGTTTTTGTTCGCGATGTCTTTCGCGCCCGAGCGCTGGCGAGATGCGCTGCGGATCGCAGCCTGGTGCTTTTTTCTCTCGGCGCTGGTCGTCTCTCGATTCGCCGTCGGCTGCCCGACGACGCTCGTCCGCGATCGTGATGTCGGCGGCTGGCGTTTGTACTGGCCCGGTACCGGTGCGGTCCTGGTGATCGCCGCGCTTTGGATGATCTCCAATCTGGGATTGAAACTGCTTGCGGGCGTTGTCGCGGATGGCTCAGGCGCTTGGATGCAGGCCGCCATGCAAGCGATCGTCCTTCCCGTCGAATTCGCTCTTGGGCTCCTCGGGGCCGCGATCTGGTTCGGTTATCGCCGCGGAGCCTCGCTCGTACAAGCATGGGCGGCACTGCGGCGCGGGAGCTTTCTGCGCGCGTATCTGGGCTCGGGCGTCTACGGCGCCGTCGTGGCGTGTCTTTTGGCCGCCCCGATCCTCGTGGCGTCGCTGATTTCGATGTTCATCGCGCCGCACTACAGCGACCTGATGTCGGCGGAGCCCGGAGCGCTGCCTTGGCTGCTGCAGCGCCTCGACCGGCTTGGGCTGGCGCTTCGCGACGATGGATGGGGCCTCGCATTGCTGCCCCTGATGATCTGGATCGGTTTCGCGGACAACCGTTTGATCTTCCGGGATGGCCTTGGCGACCGTCTCGGGCCGGACGCGCCCAGCCGTTGACGCACTCACCCGTTAGTAGTAATACTACTAACCATGGACCTCACCGATACCCAGCAAGCCATCCTCGCCCTCATCTCCGAGCGCATCGCCGCCGATGGCGTGCCGCCCTCGCAGACCGAGATCGCCCATGCCATGGGATTCAAAGGCGTCCGCGCCGCCCAGTACCACATCGAAGCGCTGGAACAGGCTGGCGCCATCCGCCGCGTCCCGGGGCAGGCGCGCGGCATCCGGCTGGTGCAGGAGGCCGCGAAA
>JAGNNB010000357.1 GCA_017990865.1 Lysobacteraceae bacterium | reverse complement strand
CTGTTCGCGATCCTGATCCTGTGCGCATGGCTCGCGGGCTGCGAGAAAGACCCGCCGAAACCCGATGACGGCGACCGTCCGACGGCGCAGGCGAACAGCAAGGACCCGCATTGGGTCTACCCGCCGGCATCGCCGCCCGCACGCGTCGCGGTGGTCTTCATCCATGGCCTGTTCGGCGACACCGACGGCACTTGGACCGACCAGAAAAGCGGCCGCAGTTTCTTCGAGTTCGTCAAAGCCGCGCCCGGCATCGGCGAACAAGTCGATATCTTCGCCTTCGGTTTCACTTCGAAAATGGCCGGCGGCGGTTCGCTGGACATTCGCGAAGCATCGAACAAACTTTACGACCATTTGCGTTTCCACGGCTTGATGCAATACGACACCATCGTGTTCGTCGCGCACAGCATGGGCGGCCTGGTCGCGATGCGCACCGTGATCGGCAACCCCGAACTCAGCGACAAGACGCCGCTGATGGTGCTGTACGCGACGCCGCAGGAAGGCTCGCAAATCGCGCAGATCGGCAAATTGTTGATCCCGAACAACGCGCTCGGGCAAATGACGCCGGCGGACGCCAACGATTACCTCAAGCAACTGAGCGACGATTGGGTGCGGCTGAAAGCGCGCGGTCGCGCGCCGTTCGTCGAATGCGCGTACGAAACCAAGGCAACGTTCAAGACGATGATCGTGCCGTGGTCCAGCGCCACTCGCTTCTGCGACGCCGTCGCGCCAGGCATCGGCGATGCGGATCATTTGTCGATCGTCAAACCCGACCGCCCGCAGCACGATGCGGTGATTCGCTTCGTGGTGTCGATGCAGGAGCATGTGCTGCCGCGATTGCAGGCGACGTCCTGGGAGACGCCCAATTTCACCGACGAGGATCGGCATTGGGTGTATTCGCTCGGCAAAGTCACCGACCGCAATCCGGCGGTGCTCAAAAACGCCAGCAAGGTGCGGCAACGCTACGAAATCGCCGGGATCGCGGATTCCAGCTTGTTGATCCTGCCCGCGCTGGAACCGGGCAAACCGCGGGAATTGCCGCCCGGGCAAAGCGAAACGTTGCAATTCGTGGTATTGGGCGATCTGCGCCCGGAATATCGCTTCGATCTCAAGCTCTCGTCGCTGCCGGCCCGCACGGTGTTGGTGCGGATTCCCAACCTGCCGGCGGCGCAGGCCGAACGCGATGCGCAACAGGCGCTCTTCGCGCAGAAAATCCGCGATTTCATCGCCGCGCCGGAGCAGGTCGAACGCTTCAAACGCTTACCCGAAGCGCAGACGCAAGCGGCCATCGCCGATTTCGCCAAATCCACGCTCGCGCAACGGCTCCCGGGCCTGAACGAAGGCGGGCAATGGCTGCTCGCGAGCGATGCGCTGGCGCGAATCAATTTTCTCGACAGCGCCGCGGCCGCGATGGGCGAAGCGAAAACGCGCTTGCCCGCGGCGATCAAGCAACCGAGCGTCGAACAATTGGATCAAGCGATTCGTCTACGCTCGAACGAGCGTGCCGATAACGAACGTGCCGATCGCGTCTCGACCCCGCTGCCGCGGCCGATCGACGAGCGCGAAGCGCCGACACCGGAAGCGTCGAAGCGCCAAACCGTTCCGCGAAACGCGCGTCAGCAAGCCGTCTATCTCGACCTCGCCGAGCAGGCGCAGAAGATCGATACGCTCAAACGCGAAGGTTTGGTGCTCGAAGGCGACGTGCTGAACGCGCGCGGCGACCGCAGCGCCGCGGCCGCCGCGTATCGCGATGCCGGCGCCATCCGCCCTTCGCCGGTCGTGACGCGCAAGCTCGAAGCGGTGTCGGTCGATCGGGATCGCTGAGCGGCGCGCGAAACGCATTCGCGCACGGCGTTCGCATCGCGCGGGCCTTGGATATCCGCGGCGCGAGACACCCAAACGCCGCAATGACGCAATGACGCAATGACGCTTCGGTCGTCATCATCCAAACCCGTACGCAAGATGAATCCGAACGAGTCGAGGGTCAACGCCGCGCCTCGTCGCGCATTTTCCATCGCGAGTCCCCTCACGTTTCGGAGTTCGCGATGACACTGCACGCCAAGATTCTCGTTCCGCTCGCGCTCGGCGCGAGCCTGTTGTTTTCGTCGTGCGCCACCGCGCATCCGCACGATCGCGACGGCAATCCGCCCGGCCCGGCCGGCGGTCGCGGCACCAATTGGGAAAACCCGCCCGGTTGGCGCGGCGGTCCGGGCGCATCGCCCGACTATCGTTATTACAAACACGGCGGCCGTCGCTACAAATTCACGATCGTCGGCGGCGGTTATTACTACAGTTCGAATTACGGCTATTGGCACCCGACTTATGGCTGGTGGAACCAAAGCGCACGCTGCTGGCACGACCGCGACGGCAATCCGCCCGGTCGGGCCGGTGGTCCCGGCACCAATTGGGAAAACCCGCCGGGACGCAAAGGCGGCCCGGGCGCATCGCCGGATCGTTTCGGGCGTTGTCGCTGAATCGTCCCAATAAGCCCTCATCGAACCAGAAGCGGCCGGATCATCCGGCCGTTTCTTTTCGCGCGACGCGCGTCGATCGACGGATACGCGGATCGATCAGTCGCAAATCTCGCGCGGAAAATCGCCGACGCCTCGCATGAAGCCGCCGCCTCGTTGCGATTCCGCACCGAAGTCGAACGTGGCGCCCTCGGCGATCGGCGACGGCGCGCTGCGCGCGCGTTGCGCCGCCTCCGGTCCTAATTCTTTTTCCAAACTCGCGATGCGCTGCTGAAGCCGGCCGATGAAGCGCCCGTTCTGATCGACCTGTGCCGCACCGCGCTCGCTCGCGGCGCGTAATCCGTACAGCAGGGACAAGGCCTTCTCCGGCGCCGGTTGCACCGCTTGCGCCAACAGCGAGCGACGCGGATCGTCCGGGTCGCTCGCGTAGGCTTCGGCCAGCGCCCAGGCCGCGCGCGTATCGCCCTGCGCCACGGCGGCGTTGGCGAGGCGTTCGGCGTTTTCGCGATAGAGCGACAATTCGGGCAACGTCGACAAGGTGTCGCGCGAACGGAAGACATCGCCGGTGGCGTAATAACTCGCGGCCTTGACATGCCCGGCGGCGGCGGATTCGCGCATGTAACGCGCGATGTCGGTATTCGACGGCAGATCGACGCCTTCGCAATGCGCGTACTTCGCGCTGACGTCCTCGAACGCTTCGCCGATGCGCTCGGCGCCGCCGAAACGCCCGCCTCCGCGTCCGCCGTCGCCGCTGTTTTGAGCCGCCGCTTCTGCCGCCGCTTGCGCCCGCGCGACTCCGCTTTCGATCATCTTCATGCGCATACGCAGCCCGGAGCAATACTGATACTCCGCCGCGAGGCGACACATCGCGCGCGCATCGCCGGCTTCGGCACGTTCGGTCAAAGCCACGACCACCGCGCGCAGCGGCGTCTCCAACGGCGGCAGCGGCGCGGTCTTGGTCATCGACGCGCGAGGCTTCGAGGCCGAATCGCTCGCGGGCGCGTCTTCGTCGGCGGTACCGGCCGAGCCCGAACGACGTTCGGCGGCAGCGTCTTTCGACGACGCGAGGCCGCGATCGCCACCGCGCATGCCGCCGGCGCCGGAGTACAGATAGGCCGCGACACCGGCGAGCGCAAGCGCCGCCAGCGCGAAGAACATCCAGATCCGTTTCGTCATGCTCATAACCTCCGGTTTAATCGATCGATTCCACGCGGGCGACGATGTCGTCGCGGCCGAGCGCCGCGCCGACGCGCCGCACCGCACGCGCGAGGGACGCGATCGCGTCCGCCCTCAACGTCGCGTGCCCGACTTTGCGACCGGCTCGCGGTTCTTTGCCGTAGTCGTGCCAATGCCCGCCGGGTTCGCGCAGCACCGCATCGGCATCGGGCATCGCGCCGATCCAATTGAGCATGCAGGCATGGCCGAGCATGCCGGTATCGCCCAGCGGCAAACCGAGCACGGCGCGCAGATGATTTTCGAATT
>JAGNNB010000356.1 GCA_017990865.1 Lysobacteraceae bacterium | reverse complement strand
CTTCAAGGACACCTTCGACCGCGTCAACTCCGGCGTGCAGGAGCTGTATCCGCGTCTGTTCGGCGGCGGTCACGCCTATCTAGAACTCACCGGCGAGGATTTGCTCGATACGGGCGTTGCGATCATGGCGCGCCCGCCGGGCAAACGCGTCTCGAACATTTCGCTGCTGTCCGGCGGCGAGAAAGCGATGACCGCGGTGGCGCTGGTGTTCGCGATCTTCCAGCTCAACCCCGCGCCGTTCTGCTTGCTGGATGAAGTGGACGCGCCGCTGGACGAAGCCAACGTCGGTCGCTTCACCGCGATGGTTTCGGAAATGAGCGAGCAGGTGCAGTTTTTGTTCGTTACCCACAACAAAGCGACGATGGAAGCGGCGCACCAGCTCAGCGGCGTCACCATGCGCGAACCGGGCGTCAGCCGGTTGGTGTCGGTGGATCTGGCCGAAGCCGCGCGTTTGGCGGGTGCCGCTTAAAGCTGGGAATCGGGAATGGAGAATCGGGAATCGGAAAGTAGCGATCCGGCGAAGCCCGAGGCTTTTTCTCTCTTGAGATGTCCCGTTCTCGATGTCCCATTTTCGACTCCTCACAGGAGATAACGCATGTCCGACATTGCTCTGCTGCGCCTCGGAATCGTCGTCGCCGGCGTGCTGCTGATGGCGGCGATCTATTTCTTCGGCCGCCCGCGTAAGCCCGGCCAAGGCCGCAAGGTCCGCGACGATGCGCCCTCGCGCGCCGAGCCGCGTTTGGACGCGCGTCCGACCGATCCGGATTTCGGATTCGGCCTCGGTCGCGATGCGCCCGCCGATGCCGGCGATGCGTCGCGCGCCGCCTTCGACACCGACGCCGAAGCGGCCGCCGCGCCGCCGCCGTCCGGCCCGGAACTGGGCAAACGCGATCGCGAGCAATTCGACAAGATCGTCACGCTGTACGTCGCCGCGCGCGCAGGGCAGCAATTGCACGGCCCGGACATCGTGGTCGCCGCCGAAAAAGCCGGCTTGAGCTACGGCTACATGAGTATTTTCCACCGACTGGTGGAAGGCCACCCGGATAGCGGCCCGGTGTTCAGCGTGGCGAACATCAAGAAACCCGGCAGTTTCGAGATGGCCGAGATCCAAGCGCTGGAAACCCCGGCGATCGCGTTCTTCCTCACCCTGCCGGCGCCGATTCCCGCGCTGGACGCCTGGGAAAAAATGCTGCCCACCGCGCAGCGCATGGCCGAGCTGTTGGACGGCGTGGTGTTGGACGAATCGCGCAACGCCCTCGGTCGCCAGCGCATCGCCCATATCCGCGATGACTTGCGCGCCTACGACCGCCAGCACGAAGCGCCGCCGATTTCCAAGAACACCAAATGGTGATCGGCGACGTTGTGGGAGCGGCGTCAGCCGCGACGCATCGCATCGACACCATTGCCGTTGTATCGCCAAGCCCTTGTCGCGGCTTACGCCGCTCCCACGGATGCGACGATTGATTCAATGACTCCAGGTTCCCGCATCGCCGCCCTGCGTCGACTTAACCGTAGTCCGGGTCAGCGCAGCGCACTTGGGGCTGTTTTTCCGGTGAAACGAAGGCCCGGTACGGTTTTGGGTCTGGCTCGGTTGACGACACGCTTCTTCGCATGATCCATCCCGTCGCCCCCATCATCAAAATCGCAGTCCACGAGACCGCTTCGCGCGATCCTGATGCGCTACCCGGATAAGCGAATCCCGCGTAGCGCCCGCCCTTACGAAGCCCGTCCTCACCATAGAGCCCGCATGACCGACGTCGCCGCCCGCATCGCCGCCCTGCGTCAACAGATCGAAGACGCGAACTACCGTTACTATGTCCTCGACGACCCGTCGATTCCGGACATCGAATACGACCGGCTGATGCGCGAGCTCGAAGCGCTGGAAGCCGCGCATCCGGAATTCGCCGATGCCGCCTCGCCGACGCAGCGCGTGGGTATTCGGCCCGCATCGAAATTCGAGGAAGTGACGCATACAGTGTCGATGCTGTCGCTCGCCAATGCTTTCGCCGACGAGGAAGTGCAGGATTTCGTCGATCGCATCGAAAAGGAAACCGGCGACGGCGATCCGGTGTTTTCGGTCGAACCCAAACTCGACGGTCTCGCGATCAGCCTGCGTTACGAGCGCGGCGCGTTCGTGCGCGGCGCGACCCGCGGCGACGGCAGCACTGGCGAGGACGTGACCGGTAACCTGCGTACGATCAAAGCGATCCCGCTGAAATTGCGCGGCGATACCGTGCCCGAAGTGCTCGATGTGCGCGGTGAGGTGTTCATGCCGAAGGCCGCGTTCGACAAATACAACGACTGGGCGCTCGCCAACGGCGAAAAGACTTTGGCGAATCCGCGCAACGGCGCCGCCGGTTCGCTGCGACAACTCGACCCGCGCGTGACCGCCAAGCGTCCGCTGAGTTTCTACGCCTACGCGCTGGGCGAAGCCCAGGGCATGCCCGAATCGATCAAAACGCATAGCCAAATGCTGGCCTGGCTGAAGACGCAGGGCTTGCCGGTGTGTCCCGAAGCGCGCACCGCGCGCGGTGTGGAAGGCGTGTTGGCGTTCTATCGCGATCTCGGCGCGCGCCGTAACGTCTTGCCGTACGACATCGACGGCTCGGTCTACAAACTCGACCGCTACGATCAACAACGCGCGATGGGCTTCGTGTCGCGCGCGCCGCGTTGGGCCATCGCGCATAAATATCCGGCGCAGGAAGAGGCCACTGTCGTCGAAGCCATCGACGTGCAGGTCGGTCGCACCGGCGCGTTGACGCCTGTCGCGCGCTTGAAGCCGGTGCAGGTCGCGGGCGTCGTCGTCACCAACGCCACGCTGCACAACGCCGATCAAGTCGCACGGCTCGATGTGCGCGTCGGCGATCATGTGATCGTGCGCCGCGCCGGCGACGTGATTCCGGAAGTCGCGCGGGTGATCGACGAACGTCGCCCGCGCGATGCGCAAGGCGAACCGCAATATCCGCCGTACGCGCTGCCGACGACGTGCCCGGTTTGCGGCTCCGCCGTGGAACGCGAGGAAGGCGAAGTGGTCGCGCGCTGCACCGGCGGACTGTTCTGTCCCGCGCAGCGCAAACAAGCCTTGATCCATTTCGCCTCGCGCCGCGCGATGGATATCGAAGGGCTCGGCGAGCGTTTCGTCGATGCGCTGGTCGAGTTCGGTTACGTGAAAACCGTCGCCGATCTTTATGTCCTGAAGATCGACGATTTTCTCGAGATGAAGCGCCGCGCCGATGAGCGCGACGGCACCACGCCGGAAACGGTGAAGGCCGGAAAAGTCGCGAGCAAATGGGCGGAAAATCTGATCGCCGCGATCGACGCCAGTCGCGACACCGCGCTCGAACGCGTGCTGTTCGCGCTCGGTATTCGCGACGTGGGCGAAAGCACCGCGAAAACGTTGGCGAAGTATTTCGGCGCGCTCGATCCGTTGATGGCGGCCGACGAAGCCGCGTTGCAGCAAGTCCCCGACATCGGCCCGGTGGTCGCCGCGCGCATCGCGCATTTCTTCGCCGAAGCGCATAACCGCGACGTCATCGCGGCCTTGCGCGCGCAAGTGCGTTGGCCGGAAGGCGCGCCGCAACGCTCCGCCGACGGCCCGCTCGCCGGCAAAACCGTGGTGCTCACGGGCGGTCTGGCTTCGATGTCGCGCGACGAAGCCGGCGACAAATTGGAAGCGCTCGGCGCGAAAGTCTCCGGCAGCGTTTCCAAGAAAACCAGCATCGTGATCGCGGGCGAAGCGGCGGGCAGCAAGCTCGCCAAAGCGCAGGAACTGGGTGTCGAAGTTTGGGACGAAGCGCGCTTGCTGGCGTTTCTGGCCGAACATGCTGTCTGAATCTCGAGAATCGTTTCCCTCGTTCCCGGCAGCGGGGGAGAGGGCAGGGTGAGGGGCATGAGCGACTGGAGCCACACCGCCAATGCCGATGCCCTGCGCCTGCGCGCACGGCTGTATGC
>JAGNNB010000355.1 GCA_017990865.1 Lysobacteraceae bacterium | reverse complement strand
GGTGTCGCGCGGCTTCGGCGGCGGAATGCGATGAACGATGGCTTCCAGCACGTCGACGACATTCAGCCCGGTCTTGGCGCTGATCGCCACGGCGTCCTCGGCGTCGATACCGATCACCGCCTCGATTTCGCTCTTCGCGCGCGCGATGTCGGCGGTCGGCAGGTCGATCTTGTTGAGGACAGGCACCACTTCCAGACCCTGCTCGACGGCGGTATAGCAATTCGCCACCGACTGCGCTTCCACGCCCTGCGCGGCGTCCACCACCAGCAGCGCGCCCTCGCAGGCGGCCAGCGAGCGGCTGACTTCGTAGCTGAAGTCGACGTGGCCGGGGGTATCGATGAAATTCAGTTGGTAAATCTGCCCGTCTTTCGCTTTGTAAGGCAGCGACACCGACTGGGCTTTGATCGTGATGCCGCGCTCGCGCTCGATCGGATTCGAGTCGAGCACCTGCGCCTCCATCTCGCGCGCCTCCAGCCCGCCGCACAATTGGATGATGCGGTCGGCGAGCGTGGACTTGCCGTGATCGACGTGGGCGATGATGGAGAAGTTGCGGATGTTCCGCATGGAATCGGTCATAAGAGGTCGGCGGCGGCGGCCGTCGTCGGCCTTGTGGGGTAAACGGCGGATTATCGCACAGCGAGGCGTAAGACCCGGGACCGCGGCGGCGCGAAGCCGGCGACCGCGCAAAAGCACAGGCCGCCCGGAGGCGGCCTGTGGCGACGCGCCGCACGAATGCGGCGAGTCGGAACGCACGATCCAGGGGTTTGTGCTCGGGTTAGGGCCTGCCGCGGTCCGCGATCGGGGTGATCGCCACGAATTGGTTGGCGCCGCCGCGGCGGACCAGCAGCATCACCGTGTCGCTTTCGCGGGATTTCGACAGTTCGCGATCCAAGGCGTCGGCGGAACCGACCGGCGTGGAACCCACTCGCAGCACCACATCGCCCGGGCGCAGGCCCGCGCTGCGGGCCGCCGCGCTTTCGACGCGCGCCAGGCCCACGCCCTCGCCCGAGCGTAGACCCAAGCGGCTGCGATCGTCGGCATCCAGATCCTGCCCGGCCAGCCCCAGACGATTGCCCGCCTTGGCCGGCGCCGGCGCGTCGTCCTCCTGGCCGCCGCGACGCGGCGCGTTGTCGGCGACCGCGGTCTCGTCGAGCTTACTCAGCTTGATGGTGCGTTCGATCGGCTTACCGTTACGGAGAATGTCGAGTGTGGCGTTGCTGCCCGGCGCCATCGCACCGACCAGCGGCGGCAGATCGCTGGAGTCCTCGATCGGCGTACCGTTCACCGCGCGGATCACGTCGCCCGGTTCGATGCCGGCCTTTTCCGCCGGACCTCCGCTGCGCACATCGTTGACCAGAGCGCCGCGGCTGTCGGGCAAGCCGTAGGCTTTGACCGCATCTTCGGGCACCGTCTGCACCACCACACCGATCTGCCCACGCGCCACTTTGCCGGTGGTGCGCAGTTGGTCGGTGACGTTCATCGCGACATCCATCGGGATGGCGAAACTCACGCCCATGTACCCGCCGGAATTGCTGAATATCTGCGAGTTGATGCCGACCACTTCGCCGCTGGTGTTGAGCAGCGGCCCGCCGGAATTGCCGCGATTGATGGCGACATCGGTTTGGATGAAAGGCACGTAGCGCTGATCGGCGTACGGGTTCGCGCGGCCCACCGCGCTGACGATGCCGGCGGTCACCGAGTGATCCAGCCCGAACGGCGAACCGATGGCGACCACCCACTGCCCCGGCTTCAGCGCCTTGGATTCGCCCACGCGTAGATGCGGCAAGCCGTTCGCCGAAATTTTCAGCACGGCCACATCCGACTGCGCGTCGCTACCCACGACCTTGGCTTTGAAACTGCGGCGATCGGGAAGTTTGACCGTCACTTCGTCCGCGCCATCGACGACGTGATGATTGGTCAACACGTAGCCGTCGGCGGAAATCAGGAAGCCGCTGCCCTGCGAGATCGGACCCGGGCCGCCATCGGGCAAACCGTCCGGGCCGCCCGGCTGCGGGTCTCCAGGGAAAGGCGCATCGGGGCCGAAGAACCTGCGGAAGAATTCGGGCAATTCGTCGTCGTTCGGCGCACGTCCGCCGCCGCGCTGAACCATGCGCATGCCGCCGTTGCCTTGCGCCTCGATATTGACCACCGCCGGGCCGACGCGATCGACCAGGCGCGTGAAATCGGGCAAACCGGAGACCAGCGGCGCGGCCGTTTGCGCGGCCACGGCGGGTGCGGGTGCGGGCGCTGGCGAGGCGCTATCGCCGGCGGCGATGGGAAGGATGACGGTCGCGGCGGCGGTGGCCGCAGCGGTGACGGAGACCAGGGCGAGCGTACGGAACTTGGCGTTCATCGGGGAGCGATCCTCGATAAGTGGGGTTAGGGACGAAACGGTTGTGGACGAAGCGATTGGGTCTGAGATCGGTCATGCGGCCGGAACGAGGACGGCGCCGAATGTCGGAGCGAGGGCGGCACAACGTTGGTCTAAGCTCTGACCCAACGCGTCGCGCCGTATCGACTCAGGGCGTCGGCGCGTCGCTCGAAGGCGCGGCGCTACCGCGCACCGCCCCATGAATGGCGTCCGCGCGCGGCTGGAACGAAGGATGCAGGTCGGGAACGCCGACGCTGTAGTCCACCGACATCCCGCTCACGGCCGATGCGCTGGCGACATCGGGCAACAACGCGCGAGGCCAAGGTTTGGCGACGATGTCGCTGGACGGCCGACCGAAAGGATCGACCGCGGCCGTCGCGACGGCTTCGCCGGAAAGGGCGACGGTGGACGTCGCGGCCGAGCCGGTGCTTTCGCCGGAACGACCGATCGCGGCGCGCGTTTCGCGACGGTTGCGCGTCGGCGCCGAGGCGAGCGTCGTTTGCGCCGATACCGGCGTGGCGCTCGACGACACCAACGCGATGCTCGCCATCTTTCTGGGCACGCTATCCGGGGACAGGACGGCGGGTTCGGACGCCGCTCCGTTGACGGTCGCCACCGCGGAAGAAGCCGCAGACGGCGTTGCGGAGGTCGCGACCGGTGCAGGCACGACGATCGCGGGCGCATGCGCGGCGACGGCCGGCGTCGCGGCGGGCGCGGTATCCAGCGCCGGTTGGCGCGTGGAGATCAACGCGGCGATCGCGACCGTGGCCGCCAACGCGGCGCCGCCGCCCCAGCGCAAGCGCTGCCGCCAAGCGATATTGCCTTCGGTGATCGGCGCGGATTCGGGTGCGGACGCCGCATCGCGGCGCGCGCGCTGGTCGTCGGCGATGGCGCGTGCGACGCGGCGACTGAAATCCGCGGGCAAGGCAGTGCCGGTTTGACCGCGCATGGCGTCGCCGAACAATTGCCATCGCTCCCAACAGCCCGCGAGTTCCGCATCGTGCTGCATGCGGCGGAGCAGGAAGCGACTTTCGTCGGCGGAGAGCATGCCGTCCATCATCGCGGAGAGTTGCTCGCGATGCGCGTCGCGCTGCGGATCGTGCGCGGAAAGGTCGGTGGACGACGGTGTGGTGCTGGAATCGGGAGTGTGCGTGCCGGTCATAGGACTTCGACGTAGGGGTCGTGTGGCGTGGATCGTGCGACGGGGATGGGGCTTGGGACGAGACGTGTAACGTGACTTGAAGCGAGACTTGAAGCGTGACTTGGAGCGTGACTTTGAATGGGACTTGTAAAGCGACTTGCAGCGCGACTTGGAACGAGACGTTTAATACCTAGCGATTGCGATAACGCGGAACCGTCGAGCGGCGAATCGAACCGAGGCATCAGCGGATCGCGCGTTCGCGTTGGTCGGGCGCGTCGAGCAGCGGTCGCAATTGCGCGTCGATCGCGTCGCGCGCGCGGAAGATGCGCGAACGCACGGTGCCGATCGGGCACGCCATCCGTTCCGCGATCTCCTCGTAACTCAAACCGTCCACTTCGCGGAGGGTGATCGCGGCCCGCAGCTCTTCGGGCAAAGCTTCGACCG
>JAGNNB010000354.1 GCA_017990865.1 Lysobacteraceae bacterium | reverse complement strand
GCTGTCGCGAGTCGTCTCGCCTGCGTTTCGCTCAGAGGGTTTTGGCCTCGGCGCTGGGCGTTACCACGACTTTCGCCACCGCCATTTCCTCGCCGGTGTCGGCGGGCGCGGCTTCGGCCATATCGGCAGGCGCGACGCGACGACCTTTCATGAAGTGGTTGCTCCAGTAGCCGGTAGCGAGGGTGCTGATTTCCACGTCCTTGCCGGTGCGCGGGGCGTGCAGGAACTTGCCTTCGCCCAGATACAGGCCGACGTGATCGACGCGGCTGCCGCGACGGCTGAAGAACACCAGATCGCCCTGGCGCAGGTCGTTGCGGTCGCGGATCAGTTCGCCCACGTTCGCCATATCGCGCGAGATACGCGGCAATTCGATACCGAGGGTGCTGCGGTAGACATAGCCGACCAAACCGCTGCAGTCGAAACCGTGCTCCGGCGTGGTGCCGCCCCAGCGGTAGGGCGTGCCGAGCAGCGCCAAGCCGCGGTTGATCATGCGCTGGATGCGGCTTTCTCCCTTCGGCGCGGGCGCGTCAGCCACCGGCGCGGCGATGCCGACCGGCGCGCTGTCGAACACGCTGCGCATGCCGCGGACGTACATCGCTTCGAAACGCGGAGCGTCGCGGCCGTCGGCGGCCGTCGGGGTCAGCAGCGAGGGAGCGAAATCTGTCGGGTCCTGCAGTTCGATGGCGGCGTTACTGGCCAGAACGGGCAGGGCGGCCAAAGCCAGAACGGCGGTGGCGAGAAGACGGGAGGTGGCAGAGGGGCGGCCGGAGCCAAGGGCTGGGGTCGTCACGCGGCGGTCACATACTCAGAGAACGAGGAGGGATAGTGCCCGACCTTGGCCGTCGGCGAGTTCAAAAAACGTTAGACCCGCCCCGCAAACTGTGACGGACCCCGCAAAGTGTCACTTCAGTACGCGTTTCGCGCCCGTATACCGTTCGCGCCAGTACGGGCCGTCGAGCCGATCCAGCCGGACGGTGCCGCCGGTTCTGGGCGCATGCACGAACCGGCCTTCCCCGACGTAGATGCCGACGTGCTCGACCTCGCCCTGGCGGCCGAAGAACACCAGATCGGCGGCCGTCAGCCGGTTCGGATCGATCCGCGGCCCTTGAATGGCCGCCAGTTCGCGCGATGTCCGCGGCAGCCGCACATCCAGCATGTCGCGGAACACGTAGGTCACCAAACCGCTGCAATCGAAGCCGCTGTCGGGCGTGTTGCCGCCGTAGCGATACGGCGTGCCGACCAGCCCGATGGCGCGAATCACCACCGCATTCGCGGCGGCGGGGTCGGCGGGTTCGACCAGCGGCCGCGATTCGGCGGGGCGCGACATCGACGAGGAGTGCGGCGGCCGTTCGCGCACCGCTTCGCCGCCGCCGCAGCCGGACAGGCCGATGAGCGCGCAGGCCAGCGCCGCGGCCCAGCCCAGACGCCGCACGGCGGATGGCGCCGGAGCCTGCGAGCGCGGATAATGCCCGGCCGTTTTTCGTCGATCGATCGTCACGGCCGCCATCTTGGCCGCACCGCCCGCCGCCGACAAGCCGGCTCCTTCGCCGTTTGCGGCCCCGACCCGTCTGGATTCCCCGAGTACCCGTATGAAAATCGAAAAAGACTGCGCCGTTCGCTTCCACTACGCCGTCGGCGAAGTCGGTCAGCCGGCCACCGAAAGCTCGCAGGGCGGCGAACCGCTGGCGATCCTGATCGGCCACAACAACATCATCCCGGGCCTGGAGAAAGCGATGGAAGGCCGCGAAGCCGGCGACACCTTCGCCGTCGACGTGCCCGCCGCCGAGGCTTACGGCGAGCGTCGTGAAGGCCTGACCCAGCGCATCGCGAAGAAGCATTTCGGCGATCAGCGCCTGATGCCCGGCATGCAGGTTGTGTTGCAGACCAATGTCGGCGCGCGCGCGGTCACCATCGAGAAAGTGGGCATGAGCGTGGTGGATGTGGATTTGAACCATCCGATGGCCGGCAAGGATCTGCACTTCGATATCGAGATCGTCGATGTGCGCGCCGCGTCGGAAGAGGAAGTCGCGCACGGGCACGTGCATGGCGACGGCGGCCATCACCACTGAGTTCGTCGCACGTCGGCCTCGATCAAGCCCGCCGCGATCACGAAAGGCCCGCCTCGCGCGGGCCTTTCGCGTTTCGACGCGAAGCGAATCGGCCGAGACCGAAGGCCTCGCGGGCGATCGCACCGGTTCGCGATGTCGTCGGTTCGGCGGTGCGTGAGCGGCTGCTAGAATCGGGTCATTCCCGCATTTCGACGAGCAGGCGAACGGATGAGCGAACGACCCGATGCGATCGTGATCGGTGGCGGCGTGGCCGGACTGGCCTGCGCGTTGGCGCTGTCGCGCGCGGGGCGCAGCGTGCGGTTGCTCGAGTCGGGCGCGATCGGTCGCGGCGCGTCGCACGGCAATTGCGGCACGATCACGCCCAGCCACGCGGCGCCGTTGGCCGCGCCGGGCATGGTGCTCACGGCGATGAAATGGATGTTCACCCCGGACGCGCCGCTCTACGTGCCGCCGCGCTTCGATCCGCGACTGTGGGAGTGGATGCTCGGTTTCGCCGCGCGCTGCAATTCGCGCGATTGGGAAGCGAGCGCGCGCGCGAAATCGACCTTGCTCAACGATTCCCGCACGCGCTTGCGCGACTGGATCGACACCTTCGGTCTGGACTGCGAATTCGTCGAAGCGGGCGAGGATTACGTCTACCGCAACCCCGCGAAATTCGCGCATGGGCAAATCGAATTGCCGCTGTTGCGCGAGTTGGGCATCGCGGTGGAAGTGATCGACGGCGGCGAGTACGAAAAGCGCGAACCGGCGGTGAAACCCGGTGTGGCCGGCGCGATTCGATTTTCCGGCGATGCCGCGCTGCGACCGGACCGTTACGTCGCCGAACTGGCGCGCGCCTTCCGCGCGCAGGGCGGCGAGATCGTCGAAGATTGCGCGCTCACCGCGCTGCAGGAAGACGCCGATGGCGTGCGCGCGGACACCGCGCAAGGGCCGATGCGCGCCGGGCTCGCGGTACTGGCCCTGGGCGCATGGTCGCCGCGTTTGGCCGATGCGGTGGGCATGCCGTGGATGAAGCGAGTGATCCAACCGGGTAAAGGCTATTCGATCACCTACGATCGCCCTTCGGTGATGCCGCAACGTTCGCTGGTGCTGCGCGATCGTTCGGTGTGCGTCAGCGTGTGGCCGAGCGGTTATCGCTTGGGCAGCACGATGGAATTCTCGGGTTACGACGATAGTTTGAACGCGCGGCGGCTCGACGCCCTCGAACGCGCGGCGCGCGAGTATCTGCATCATCCCTACGGCGCGACCGTCCACGAACGTTGGTGCGGCTGGCGGCCGATGTCGCGCGACGATGTGCCCTTGATCGGCTTGGCGCCCGGCAAACGACGCACCTGGCTCGCTACCGGTCACGGCATGATGGGCGTGGGCATGAGTACCGGCACCGGGCAATTGATCGCCGATCTGGTCGCCGGTCGCGCACCGGCGCTCGACCCCGCGCCGTTCCGTCCGGAACGCTTCGCATGAGCGTCGTCGCGCGCGATGCGTTGGAAGCCGTCTTGCTGGGCGCGTATCCATTGTTGGCGGAATTGCCCGCATCGCTGCGCAACGATCTGATCGCCGCAGCCGCCGTTCACGATTTTCGCGACGGCAGCGTCATTTTCAGCGAGCGCCAAGCCTGCGGCGGGTTGCCGTTGGTGCTGCACGGCGACGTGAAAGTGTTCAAACGCTCGGATGCGGGACGCGAGATCGTGCTGTATCGCGTCGGTCCCGGCGAAACCTGCATTCTCACGTCGAGCTGTTTGATCGGCGGCGCCGATTACAGCGCCGACGGCGTGGCCGAAGGCGCGCTGCGCTTGGCGATGCTGCCGCCGTCGATGTTTCAGCGGATGATCGCCGAATCGCCGCCTTTTCGCTCGTTCCTGTTCGCGATGCTGTCCAATCGTTTGACCGATTTGATG
>JAGNNB010000353.1 GCA_017990865.1 Lysobacteraceae bacterium | reverse complement strand
GTCAAAGCGCGCTCGGCCTGTCCGGCGGG
Organism: Lysobacteraceae bacterium; assembly: GCA_017990865.1. Taxonomy (GTDB): domain Bacteria; phylum Pseudomonadota; class Gammaproteobacteria; order Xanthomonadales; family Xanthomonadaceae; genus Lysobacter_I. The sequence goes on along the minus strand of JAGNNB010000353.1, from coordinate 3,939 downwards.
CAACAGCAACGCCTGTGCATCGCGCGCGCGGTCGCGCTGCGGCCGGAGGTGCTGTTGCTGGACGAGCCCACGTCGGCGCTTGACCCGATCTCGACCAGCCGCATCGAGCAGTTGATCGAAGAATTGAAGCAGGACTACACGATCATGATCGTCACACATAACATGCAGCAAGCCGCGCGCGTCTCGGATTTCACCGCCTTTATGTATCTGGGCGATCTGATCGAACACGATTCGACCGAGAAGATCTTCTCGGCGCCGTCGAAGCGGCAGACCGAGGATTACATCACAGGGCGGTTCGGTTAAGGGCCGGGAATCGGGAATGGGGAATCGGGAATCGTTTGGGACGATGATCGGCCATCCGTATTTCCGCTTCGACCCAACCATTGAGTGAAGCACACCCGAACCACCAGATTCGCCGCTTTTCCGATTTCCTATTCCCGATTCCCCATTCCCGGCCTCTCCATTCCCGAGCCTCACCATGACCAACCAACACCATCACATCGTCAAAAGTCACGACGACGAGCGCCGGCAATTGCTCGGCGAAATTCTGCGCATGGGTGAGATGGCGGCGTCGCAGCTCGAATCCGCATTGGATGTGATCGAGCGTCGCGACGATCGCGCCGCCGAGCGGATCATCGCCAACGACGAGGCCATCGACGCGCTGGAACTGCGCGTGGGCCACGATGCGATGAAACTCGCGCTGCGCGGCCCGTTGGCGCGCGATCTGCGCGAAATTCTCGCCGCACTGCGCATCGCCTCGGACATCGAGCGGATCGGCGATTACGCGTCGAACATGGCCAAGCGCTCGATCGCCTTGAACCTCGCCCCGCCGCTGCCGCACACCCGCGGCTTGAGCGCATTGGGCAAGCTGGTGGCGTCGCAGGTGCGCGACGTGCTGCGGGCCTACCACGAGGGCGACGCCGAAGCTGCGCAGCGCGTACGCGCCCGCGATGCGGACGTCGATACCCAATACACCGGGCTGTTCCGCGAACTGCTGACGTACATGATGGAAGACGCCCGCGCGATCACGCCCTGCACCCATCTGTTGTTCATGGCCAAGAACCTGGAGCGCGTGGGCGATCACGCGACCAACATCGCCGAGAACGTGTGGTTTCAGGAATACGGCGAATTGCCGATGCCGCCGCGCAACAAGCGCGACGAAACCGATACGGTCGGCTGACCGCAGCACTGTCGGCCGACGGCATCGACCGACGACCACGGCGCGTTCGGCAAAGACCGCGCGACCGACACAGCGTCCGAACGCGATAGCGGGGCGGGTCCTTTCTCGGGCCTCGCCCTGTTTTTTTTCGATGTACCGAGGCGGCCCGCTCAACCCGCTACGCCGCGTCGGGCGACTCGATCGGATTCCCGGCGAAAGCCGCTCGTTCGATCGGTGAGCATCGAACGGTGCGCGCGGCGCGGCGGAACTGAACCAAAAATAAATAGAACCGTTAAAGTTTCGGTAATCGACGAAAGACCGAGCAACCTCCGGCAGCGCACCCCACTCTTTGTGACCATTCGCGCAACCGCTTCGGCGGGACGCACCCGACACCCAGGACCGATGCGATGCGCAACACCGAATTCCAAGACTTTCTTTTGGCCGCGCGCGCGGGCGACCGCCACGCCCTGGAGCAGGTGCTGACCCATTCGCGCCAGGATCTGCGCCGTTATGCCGAATACCATTGCGCCGTCAACGATGTGGAAGACGCGGTGCAGGAAAGCATGCTGCTGGTTTCGCGCAAGATTGGCGGCCTGCGCGCGCTCGAGGCCTACGCTTCGTGGCTGTTCCGGATCGTCAAGCGCGAATGCAATCGCTTGAAGCGCGCCACCCGTTATGTGTTGATGGAACCGAGCGACTTGGAGGAGATCGACGGTCCGCATGCGCCGGCGCCGAACGGCCTGATCCACGATGTCGCCGCGGCGTTGGCGGCATTGCCGCAGCATTACCGCGAAATCATTCTGATGCGCGATCTGGAAGGCCAGACCATCGCAGAAATCGCCGACACGCTCGCGCTGCATCCGGAAGCCGCCAAAGCCCGTCTTCATCGTGCGCGAAGCCTGGCCAGACAATACCTTGCGCCCGAGCCGTCGCTCGAAGCGCTGCCCCATACCGCTTGACGGGGTACATCCCGTCGGCGCCCTGCGTTAGCATTCGTCCTCGATCCCCGGACACCCACCCCCTAGGAGAAATCGCATGTCCAACAAGAAACCCGTCGCCATCGCCGTCAGCACCGTCCTCGCCAGCGGTCTGCTGTTGTCCGGTTCCGCATTCGCATCGACCCCGTTGAGCCAAGGCTATTTGCTCGGTGCGGCGAGCGCCGTCGCCGGCGATAAAGCGGCCGAAGCCAAATGCGGCGAAGGCAAGTGCGGCGGCGAGAAAGCCGCGGAAGCCAAGTGCGGCGAAGGCAAGTGCGGCGGTCAGAAAGCCGCCGAAGCCAAGTGTGGCGAAGGCAAGTGCGGCATGGACAAGATGGACACCAACAAAGACGGCAAGATTTCCAAAGCCGAATACGACGCCGCGCACAAGAACGGCGGCGGCAACTTCGCCATGCACGACACCAATAAAGATGGCTCGATCAGCGCCGAAGAAATGAAGGCGACGCACGAAGGTAAATGCGGCGAAGGCAAGTGCGGCGCCGGGAAGGCTGGCGAAGGCAAATGCGGCGGCGAAAAGAAAGCCGGCGAAGGCAAATGCGGTGAGGGCAAGTGCGGCGGTTCGATGTGATCCGTCGGCGGTTCGCTCTGGTCGAACCGCAACGCTCCACCGCAGATCGCGCCGAACGCATCGCGTCGGCATGATCTGACTCACCGGGCGGTCGGCGACGACCGCCCGGTCCGTTTTCGACTCCCCATCTTTCGCATCGTTACGACCGCCATGACCGCAACGCCCCTTCCACACGATGCCGCCGGGCTCGGCCTGCGACGCAATCTGTTGCCGCAACTGCGCGGCGCCGCGCCGGGCAATTTCGATTTTCTCGAAGCCGCGCCGGAAAATTGGATCGGCGTCGGCGGTGCGCTCGGCGACGCCTTCGCCGAACTGAGCGCGCGCTATCCGATCGTGCTGCACGGTCTGTCGCTCTCCGTCGGCGGCCCGGCGCCGCTGGACGAGACGCTGCTGTCGAAGATACGAAAATTGATGGACGCGCATCGCTGTCCGATCTACAGCGAACATCTGAGCGCCTGCGGCGATGCGCACGGCCAGTTGTACGATCTGCTGCCGCTGCCGTTCTGCGAGGAAGCGGTGCGCCATGTCGCCGGACGCATCCGTCGCGTGCAGGACATCATCGGCCGACGCATCGCGATCGAGAACATCTCCTACTACGCCGCGCCGTTCCAGGACATGCCGGAAATCGACTTCGTCAACGCGGTGTTGCGCGAAGCCGACTGCCTGCTGCTGCTGGACGTGAACAACATCGTGGTCAACGCCACGAATCATCGCTACGACCCCGATGCCTTTCTCGCCGCGCTGCCGGGCGAGCGCATCGCGTACATCCATGTCGCCGGGCATTACGACGAAGCCGACGATCTCAAGATCGACACCCACGGCGCGGCGGTGAACGCGCAAGTGTGGTCGCTGCTGGAATCGACGTATCGGCTGTTCGGCCCGAAACCGACGCTGCTGGAACGCGATTTCAACTTCCCGCCGTTCGAGGAGTTGCTCGACGAATTGGGCCAAATCCGCCGCCGCCTCGGAGCCCGTGCGCATGACGCCCGACGCGCCGCCTGAGTCCCTGTCCTTCGCCGAACGGCAGAACGCGCTGGGCGCCTACGTCCGCGACCCGGAGCGCGTGCCGCCGCCGCCCGGGATCGAGCCGCGACGCCTGAAAATCTATCGCGAACTGTTCTTCAACAACGTCGAAAGCCTGCTCGCCGGGAATTTCCCGGTGATCCATAAGATTTACGGCGATAAATGGCCGGAGTTGATTCACGGTTTCTATC
>JAGNNB010000352.1 GCA_017990865.1 Lysobacteraceae bacterium | reverse complement strand
AATGCTTGGCGCGCTCCAGATCGAGCTCGACGCGCTTTTCCTGGCCGACCGCGACCGGGTTGAAATAGCCCAGACGCTCGATATTGCGGCCGTCGCGGGCGTTGCGGCTGTCGGTGACGATGATGTGGTAGAAGGGGCGCTTCTTCGCGCCGCCGCGGGTAAGGCGAATCTTGACCATGGTGGTTTTCGGTGTTGCCCATCTGCCGGGATGGCAGGGTAAGCCGGCCATTATAGCCGGCGAAGTGGGTCTGAGGAACCCTGTTCCTCAGTAAAGCGGGGCCGTCCAGGCTTCTGTTTGGTTCAGGACAAGGGCTGCGGGCGAAAGCCCGCTCCACCGACCCGCGTTGGCGGGTGAACGTCGATCGAAGCCACCCAGCCCCTAAGTTAGGGGCGATTCGTGCCGACAGGCACGAATGGGGTGTGGAAGCGCATCGACGGGGCCCAAGGTTCGCGAAGCGAACTTTGGGGTGATCGAGCGCAGCTCGATCACCGAAACGGCATGCCGCCTTTGCCGCCCATCATGCCCTGCATGCTGCGCATCATGCCTTTCATGCCGCCGGCGCTGAGCTTGCTCATCATCTTTTCCATCTGCTGATACTGCTTCATCAGCTTGTTGACGTCGGCGGGGGTGAGGCCGGCGCCTTTGGCGATGCGCGCGCGGCGCGAGCCGTTGAGCAGGTCGGGATGGCGACGCTCTTTTTTGGTCATCGAATTGATGATCGCGATCTGGCGCGGGACTTCCTTGCCGGTGATCTGGTTTTTCACCGCGTCGGGGATTTTGCCCATGCCCGGCAGCTTATCCATCAAACCGTGCAGGCCGCCCATGTTCTGCATCTGTTCGAGCTGTTCTTTCATGTCGTTGAGGTCGAACTTCTTGCCCTTGACGACTTTCTCGGCCAGCTTGGCCATCTTGTCTTTGTCGACCTGCTGCTCGACCTGCTCGACCAGCGACAGCACGTCGCCCATGTCGAGGATGCGGCTGGCGACGCGATCGGGGTGGAACACGTCCAGACCGTCGGGCTTCTCGCCCACACCGATGAATTTGATCGGGCGACCGGTGATGTAGCGGACCGACAAGGCCGCACCGCCGCGGGCATCGCCGTCGGTTTTGGTCAACACCACGCCGGTGAGCGGCAGCGCTTCGCTGAAGGCCTTGGCGGTGGTCGCGGCGTCTTGGCCGGTCATCGCATCGACCACGAACAGGGTTTCCACCGGGTTCACGGCGGCGTGCAGCGCCTTGATCTCGGCCATCATCGCTTCGTCGATGGCGAGACGGCCGGCGGTATCGACCAGCAACACATCGACGTACGACTTGCGCGCATCGTCGATCGCGGCTTTGACGATGGCTTCGGGTTTCTGGTCGGCGCTGGACGGGAAGAACAGCACGTCCACCTGCTCGGCCAGCGTCTTCAATTGCTCGATCGCGGCCGGGCGGTAGACGTCCGCCGACACCACCATCACTTTTTTCTTGCGCTTTTCCTTCAGGTGCTTGGCGAGCTTGCCGACGGTGGTGGTTTTACCCGCGCCCTGCAGGCCGGCCATCAGGATCACGGCCGGTGCCGGCACGTTGAGGTTCAAATCGGCCGCCGCCGAGCCCATCACCGCGGTCAGCTCGTCGCGCACCACTTTGATCAGCGCCTGACCCGGCGTCAGCGACTTCAGCACTTCCTGACCGACCGCGCGCACTTTGATGCGTTCGATCAAGGCCTGCACCACGGGCAGCGCCACGTCGGCTTCGAGCAGGGCGATCCGCACCTCGCGGGTGGCTTCGCGGATGTTTTCCTCGGTCAGTCGCCCGCGGCCGCGCAAGCGCTCGATGGTGCCGGACAGACGCTGGGTGAGGGACTCGAACATGGCGGTTTCGGTGTGCGGGAAAGGGGCGGAAGTATAGCCGGCCAGGCGGAGGTCGCCGCCCTGCGACCGAAAGGCGGTCGAAAGGCGCTCGGAAGACCTTGAGGCGGCCTTCGCGCAGCGCACGGCAGCGCCGCGTCGCGGGTGGACGCTGGGCGAAGGGAAACGCCGCGATGGCTCGCGTTCGGGCCGGTGCCGAATATGCGAAACTGAAACGATGACAATGGTTCTCATCGCAATCGTCGCCTATGCCTTGGCCACAGCGGCGTTGTCGCGCCGTTTGCGCGAAGAACAGCGGCGCATTCCGGTCTTCGTCTGGGCGCTGGCAGCCGTCGGCATCCTCGCGCACATCGCCGCGCATGCGTGGACATGGCACCGGGCCGGCGGCGCGAATTTGCATATCGTCTCGGCGCTGTCGCTGGTCAGCATCGGAATGGCCGCGCTGACGCTGCTGGTGGCGCTGCGCGGGCAGATGGCCGCGCTCGGGATGATCGTCTTCCCGATCGCCGCCGCCGCAGCGCTCGGCTACGGCACGCTGGGCCGCGACGACCCCAGTACGCTCGACTGGCGTCTGCAACTGCATGCGTGGTGCGCGCTGCTGGCCTACGCCACGCTGGCCATCTCCGCCGTGCTGGCGGTGTTGTTGTGGCTGCAAGAACGCGCGCTGCGTCGGCGAGAATTTCACGGATGGCTGCGCGCGCTGCCGCCGCTGATCGCCTTGGAAACCCTGCTTTTCCGCACCATCGCCGCCGGATTCGCCCTGCTGACCGCTGCGCTGCTCAGCGGCGTGTTGTTCGTCGACGACCTGCTGGCGCAGCACTTGGCGCACAAGACCGTATTCAGCGCGCTGTCGTGGCTTGCGTTCGGCGGGCTGCTGCTGGGGCGCCGCCTGCGCGGTTGGCGCGGCACCCTCGCCGTACGCTGGACGCTGGTCGCCATGGCGCTGTTGGTGTTGGCGTATTTCGGCAGCAATGCAGTGCTTGAATTGATTCTGAAGCGTCGATAGACCACGCACGCGCGTCGGCCGGGTTTCGGTCTTTGCAAACGAGTGCGATACCGCTGCGGGCATCCGCGCCGCTGAACGGTAGGCGAGCGCGATCGTCGTCCAGGATGGACGCAGATCGATTTTTTCGGACAACGCCATTGCGCGACGACGACACCTGCATTACTTTCGAGAGGCTCCCAGGGGTCCCCCACGAGATCGCAATGAAACTCAAGAGGCTTGTCTGGCTCGCTTGCTTATGGGCAAGCGCAGCTACAGCGCAGACGGCCGCAACGGATGCTGCCGACTGCCCCGCAATACCCGAAGACACCGCGCAGACCCTACGTTGGGACGCGATGCGTATCCCCAACATGCTGTTTTGCCGCGCCGTGTTGATCGAAACGGGCACCGAAGCGTTCGCGGTCACGATCAGCCGCGAATCGCCGTTCCGGCCCAAGCGCGGGCTGCGCGCCGAGACCGGCACGCTCGACGGCCGTCCGGTGCAGTGGTACCGCAGCGAGGTGTCGAACGAACCCAACGTGCAGATCCGCGAGACCTTGATCGAATTGGAGGACGACCGCGTCGTCCACATCTTCATGCGGGCCCCGGACGCCGACGCGCTGGTCGTGCGGCTGAAATTGGCCGAATCCATCCGGCTCGGCGGGTCTCCTTGAGCGCGCGCGAGCGCTGCGACCGAAACTTTCTCGAACGAATGCCGCCTAACGCCCCGCACGAGGTTCGCGCGGGGCTGATCGCGTGATTCGACCGCGCACAACCGACCCCGCCGCGCCGCAAGACGCGACAGCGATCGCCGCAGCGTCGCTCCCGCATCGCGGATCAAAAATCGCGGATCAAAAGCGGCCTTCCTGAAAATCGACCACCGCCTGCATCAACTCCTCGCGGGTGTTCATCACGAACGGGCCGTAACGGGCCACCGGCTCGCGCAGCGGCCGCCCAGCGACCAGGATCAGGCGCGTTTCGCCCGCTTCGGCCTGCAGTCGCAGGCGCGGCCCGCCGCCGAGCACGGCCATCGTACGCGACTCCACGCGGCGCGCATCGTCGCCCTCGCCCAGCGTCGCCTCGCTCTCGAACACGAAAACGAAAGCATTGTGGCCGTCGGGCAAGTCCAGCGACCAA
>JAGNNB010000351.1 GCA_017990865.1 Lysobacteraceae bacterium | reverse complement strand
GCCGACGCGAAACGCGACGGTCGCATGCGTCGCGTGCATTACCTGTCGATGGAATTCCTGATGGGCCGCGCCTTGCGCAACGCGCTGTCGGCGCTGGGGCTGGAAGCGGAACTCGCCCGCGAATTCGAGTCGCAAGGGCTGTCGCTTGCCGACGCCCTGGAAGCCGAACCGGACGCCGCGCTCGGCAACGGCGGGCTCGGTCGGCTGGCCGCGTGTTTTCTCGACGCCTTCGCCGAAACCGATCTGCCTTCGTTCGGCTACGGTCTGCGCTATCGCTACGGCATGTTCGCGCAGGCCACGCAGGACGGCCGCCAGATCGAACAACCCGACGATTGGCTGCGCCACGGCGCGCTATGGGATATCGAACGCTTCGATATCGAATATGTGGTCGGTTTCGGCGGTCGGGTCGAATCCGACGGTGCTGGCGGGCGTCGCTGGTTGCCCGCCGAACGCATCGTCGCGCGCGCTTTCGATTTCGTGGTGCCCGCGCACGGCAGCGAGCGCGTGTCCACGCTGCGGCAGTGGCAAGCGCAGGCCGAAGCGCCGATCGATTTAGCCGCATTCTGTCGCGGCGAATACGCGATGGCGGCGCAGCGCCAACTCGCCGCCGACGCCTTGAACTGGGTGCTGTATCCCGACGACAGCACCGATGCCGGCCGCGAATTGCGCTTGAAACAAGAAGCGCTGCTGGTCTCCGCGTCGCTGCAGGACACCATCGCGCGCCATCTCGGCGAAGGCCGTGCCTTGGACACGCTGGGCCAGGACAACGCCATTCATCTCAACGACACACACCCCGCGCTCGCGCCGGTCGAACTGATGCGTTTGCTGGTGGACGAACACGGCATGGAGTGGGCGCAGGCCTGGACGATCGTGCAGCGCGCGGTGTCCTACACCAATCACACGTTGATGCCCGAAGCGCTGGAAACGTGGCCGGTGCGGATGTTCGAAACCTTGCTGCCGCGGCATCTGGAAATCGTCTACCGCCTCAATCAAGAGTTCCTCGACGACGTGCGCGCGCGTTTTCCGGGCGACGAACGCCTGGTGCGCAGCGTGTCGCTGATCGACGAAACCCAGGGCCGGCGCGTGAAGATGGCGGCGCTGGCGGTGCTCGCCTCGCATCGCGTGAACGGCGTGGCCGAACTGCATTCGCGCTTGATGGTGGACACGATCTTCGCCGACTTCGCGCGACTGTTCCCCGAGCGCTTCCACAACGTCACCAACGGCGTTACCCCACGGCGCTGGCTGCAGCAATGCAATCCGGGGCTGTCCTCGCTACTGGACGACACCATCGGCCGCGAATGGCGTCGCGATCTCGGCGCGTTGACGCAGTTGCGCGACTACGCCGCCGACGCCGCGGTCGGACGCCGCTTCGCCGAGGTCAAACGCGCGAACAAAGAACGTCTCGCCGCATTGATCCGTCACGAAGCCGGTGTGGATGTGGACCCGGCGTCGATGTTCGACGTGCAGATCAAGCGCATCCACGAATACAAACGCCAACTGTTGAATCTATTGCACGTCGCGGCGCGCTATCAGGCGATGCTCGACCGCCCCGCCGGCCCCGACGGTCGCGGCTGGACGCCGCGCACGGTGGTGATGGCCGGCAAGGCCGCATCCGCCTACCACACCGCGAAATCGATCGTGCGCCTCGCTCACGACATCGGTCGCGTGGTGAACAGCGATCCGCGCCTCGGCGGCAAACTCAAACTCGTGTTCCTGCCGAATTACGGCGTGAGTTTGGCCGAAACCATCGTGCCGGCCGCGAATCTGTCCGAACAAATCTCCACCGCCGGCACCGAAGCTTCCGGCACCGGCAATATGAAATTCGCGCTCAACGGCGCGCTCACCATCGGCACCTGGGACGGCGCGAACATCGAGATGGCGCAGGCCATCGGCGAATCCGATCTGTTCGTGTTCGGCCTGCGCACCGACGGCATCGCGCGCCTGCGCGGCGTGGGCTACGAGCCGCGCTGGATCGCCAGCCAAAACGCGACGCTGAAAAACGTGCTCGACGCGATCGGCAACGGCGCGTTCAGCCCGGGCGAGCCCAAACGCTATCGCGCGTTGATCGACGGCTTGCTCGGTGCGGATCCGTATTTGTTGATCGCCGATTTCGCCGATTACGTCGCCGCGCAAGCGCGCGCCGATCTGCTCTATCGCGATAGTGCGGCGTGGAACGCGGCGGCGCTGCGCAATATCGCCGGCATGGGTTTTTTCTCGGCCGACCGCACGGTGCGCGAATACGCCGAGCGCGTCTGGGCCGCGCCGACGACCGACATCGACGCGCGCTTGCGCGGCCGCATCGCGCCCTGACCGAGTTCTGATCGAACGTATGTTGGACGCCAGCGACATCGCCGCACTGGTCGCGGCCCGTCACCCGGACCCGTTCGCGGTGCTGGGCCTGCATGCCGATGCCGGCGGCAAGCTGTGGCTGTGCGCGTTCCTGCCGGGCGCGGCCGCGGCGGAAGTCGTCGACGCCGCGAGCGGAAAAACGCTGACGACGTTACTGCTGCGCCACGACGACGGCCTGTTCGAAGCGCGCATTCCGCTGCGACGTAAATGTTTCGAGTACCGGCTGCGCGTGCGTTGGCGAGACGGCCAGGAAGGCGAGTATGCCGACGCCTACGCCTACGGGCCGCAGATCGCCGAAGACGATTTGATCGCGTTCCGCGAAGGCCGCGAACCGCGCCCGCATCGCTTTCTCGGCGCGCATCCGGTCGTCGTCGACGGTATCGCAGGCGTGCGTTTCGCGGTGTGGGCACCGAACGCGCAACGCGCCAGCGTCGTCGGTTCGTTCAACGCCTGGGACGGCCGCCGGCATCCGATGCGTTTGCGGCATGCCGCGGGTGTGTGGGAGTTGTTCGTGCCGCACGCAGCGGCGGGCGATCTGTATAAATTCGAATTCGTCGGCGCCGACGGCGCGCTTTTGCCGAGCAAGGCCGACCCGTACGCGCGCGCCAGCGAACTGCGCCCGAGCACCGCAAGCAAAGTCGCCGCGCCGCTGCCGCCACGCGCGCTGCCCGCCGCGCGCGCCGCCGCCAACGACCGCCGCGCGCCGATCAGCGTCTACGAAGTGCATGCCGGTTCGTGGCGCCGTGCGGACGACGGCGGTTTTCTCGATTGGGACGCGCTCGCCACATCGCTGCCGGATTACGCCGCCGATCTCGGCTTCACCCACATCGAATTGCTGCCGATCAGCGAACATCCCTTCGACGGCTCGTGGGGCTATCAAACGCTGGGACTGTTCGCGACCAGCGCGCGTTTCGGCGCACCGGAAGCATTCGCGCGCTTCGTCGAGGCCTGCCATGCGCGCGGGCTCGGCGTGTTGCTGGATTGGGTGCCCGCGCATTTCCCGAAAGACGCGCATGGCCTCGCGCGCTTCGACGGCACCGCGCTGTACGAACACGCCGATCCGCGCGAAGGCGAGCACCGCGATTGGGGCACGTTGATCTACAACTTCGGCCGCACCGAAGTCCGCAGCTTTTTGATCGGCAGCGCGCTGTATCCGCTGGAAACCTTCGGCGTCGACGGTTTGCGCGTGGATGCGGTGGCGTCGATGCTGTATCGCGACTATTCGCGAAACGAAGGCGAATGGGTGCCGAATATCCACGGTGGGCGCGAGAATCTGGAAGCGATCTCGTTGCTGCGCGAAGTGAACACGCGGATCGGCGCCGATGCGCCCGGCGCGATCGCTGTCGCCGAAGAGTCCACGAGTTTTCCCGGCGTCTCCGCGCCGGTGCATCACGGCGGCCTCGGTTTCCATTTCAAATGGAACATGGGCTGGATGAACGACACGCTGCGCTACATGCACGAAGACCCGGTGCATCGGCGCTGGCATCACGATCTGATGAGTTTCGGCTTGGTCTACGCCTTCAGCGAAAACTTCATGCTGCCGCTGTCGCACGACGAAGTGGTCCACGGCAAAGGCGCGCTGCTGACCAAGATGCCCGGCGACGACTGGCAGCGTTTCGCGAATC
>JAGNNB010000350.1 GCA_017990865.1 Lysobacteraceae bacterium | reverse complement strand
GCTTTCCGGCCCAGGGATTCGGCCGCGACCTCGACCTGACGCAGCTTGCTCAGCGAGGACACCGTGATTTCCAGATCGTGGGCGATGAACTGCGCCGCCTGCGGCCCGAAAATGCCGCCCAGCACCAAGATCGGCACCGTCACGCCCGCTTGGCGCAGCGCGATGCCCTCCTCCACGAACGCCACGCCCAGTTGTTCGATGCCCTGCGCCTGCAGATGCAGCGCCACCGGCACCAAACCGTGGCCGTAGGCGTTGGCCTTGACGATACCCATCGTCGGCACGCCGGTATGCGCACGCAGCGCGCGCAGATTGTGCGTCAACGCATCCAGATCGACCCGAATCCGCGTCGGCCGGTCGCCCGCTTCCGCGTGGCGATGCCGAAGCGCATCGAGGGCAAGATGAGGATCGCGCGGGTCGAGGGGCGGTGCGGCGGGCATGCGCTAGTTTAGCGGCCAACGCATCCGACCGCCGCTGGATCCCGAGCCTGCGCGACGGGTTAGCATGCGGTTCGCTCAACGATCAGGCATCGCATGTTCCGCCGTTGGATATTCGTGTTGTGCTTGCTGTGCGCACCGACGTTCGCCGCCCCACCGACGTCGGCGCGAGCCCCGGACACGCCCGCCGGACGCCTGCTATCCGACTGGCTTGCGGATTTTGATGCGGCCGACCGCGATCGCCTCCAACGTTTCCGCGATGCGCACGGCATCGAAGAAAGCGTCGACGAGAGCCTGGCCTATCGCAACTACTCCGGCGGCTTGGATCTTGTTTCGATCGACGCCGACGCGCCGCTGGCGCTGAAAGCCACGCTGCGCGAACGCGACGCGGGTCAAGCCGATGTGGCGTTGACCTTGACGCTCGATCCGGAACGCCCGCAGCGGGTCGCCGTCTTCTCGGTCGCGCCGCAAGCCATCGTGCGCCTGTCCGAAGCCGATGCCCTCGCCGGTCTGCGACGGCGCGTGGACGCGCTGGCGGCGGAGGGACGTTTCTCCGGCACCTATCTGATCGCGCGGCGCGGCAAGGTCCTGGCGCAAGGCGCTTACGGTCTGTCGAATCGCGAAGGCAAGCACGGCCGCGAGCGCAAAATGACCATGGATACGCGGCTGCGCTATGCGTCTGCAGGCAAGATGTTCACCGCCATCGCCGTGCTGCAATTGGTCGATGCGGGCAAGCTGTCGCTCGACGGCAGCGTCGGCGACTATTTGCCCGACTACCCCAATCGCGAAGTCGCAACCCGCGTGCGCATACGACATTTGCTCGCGCATACCGGCGGCGTCGGCGAAATCGGGTTTTGGGATTCGCCGGAACTCGCCGCGCCCGGCGCCTTCCTCGCCTATCGCGACCGGATGCGCACGCATGCCGACTACGTCGCAGAACACGCGATGCAGCCACTGCAATTCGAACCCGGCACGCGAATGGCGTACTCGAATTTCGGTTACGTCTTGCTTGGGCACATCGTCGAAGTCGTCTCCAGGCAGCCTTACGAGCGCTATCTGCAGCGACATCTCTTCGCCCCCGCAGGCATGCGCCGCACCGGGCTCGCCCCCGAAACCGCGCATGTAGCCGATCGCGCGCGCGGCTACACCTGGCGCGACGGCCGCTGGATCGACACCCGCGACCTGTTGCCCTGGAGCGGTTCGGCCGCGGGCGGCGGTTACACCACGGCGAACGACTTGTTCCAATTCGCGCAAGCGTTGCAAAACGGTCGCCTGCTGTCGCGCGAACGCCTCGCGGACGCCACACGCGCACAGAACGAGGCCGGCTGGTACGGCTACGGCTTCGTCGTGGTCGGCCAGGGCCCGTTGCGCCGTTACGGCCATAGCGGCGATTTTCCCGGCACGAACGCCGACGTACGCATCTTCCCCGAATCCGGTTACGTACTGATCGCGCTGAGCAATATGGACCCGCCCGCCGCGTATCGATTGTTCCGCTACTTCGAACCGCGCATGCCGGCGGAATGACGCCGCCGGGTCGGTGTTAGCATGCCGCGTACCGCGTTTTTCGCCCTCTCTCGACAACCACGGCCCCGAATATGCGCCTCTCGACCCGTTTCGCCCTGATCGTCTCGCTTTCGCTCTTCGGCGCGTTCGCATTCGCGCAGGACAAACCGGGCGCCGCCGGCACCGACCCGACGACAGTGCCCGCCACGGCAACAGCCGTCGAATCGAGCGATGCGCGGCTCGCGTCCCCGCGCGTTCGTTTGATCGGCCAATGGGAAGAATATTCGCCGTCGCGCAATTTCGTCGATTTCTACGAAGACGGCCGCGTGGCGGTGTATCTGAAACGAGGCGAAGTCGGCGACCTGAAAACGCTTGACGGCACCTGGAGCATCGACGACGAACAACAACTGCGCGTCGATTTCACCGTCAACGGCCAAACCTTCGGCCGCATCGCCGGATTGCGCTTCGAAAACGGCGAAATGCTGCTGAAGGAACTCGATGCAACGGGCCAGATCACCCGCCACCGCCGCCGCGAAGGCGCATTGCCGGAAGACTATCGCTGGTAAGCGCGCGGAGATCGCCCTAGCTTTTGTGGGAGCGCCGGAAGGCGCGAATGCTTTTTTTGTTTCGCGCTGACGCGCGACCTGACTTTCTTTGCACGATTTTCAATACGAAAGAAGCTCAAGTTTTATATATTGAGCATAGAACTCACATTGTGGCTCTTAAGTCATCGACTCTTGTCGCAAAAGAGATTCATCTTGAACACGCCAACGCCGAAAAGCTCGGAAGGCTTCTGTTGGCAGCGGAATTATGGCAGCCGCGTTCGATAGAAGTTCAAAGTCCGCCCCAAGGGAAAGCTGTGTATTAGTAAAATTTACCGATGAATGAATTATCCCGGAAAGGCAAGGGTATTGCCCTCCTTGAAGAAAACCCATAGAAACCTCTACCTCATTCGATTTTCGGCAAAATTCTTTTGCACTGTAAAACGCATCGCCAAATGTCCCTGTTATTCGGTTTAAGGGAAGTGTCAAGGCACCAAGCCCATATGCTGCCTTGACGATGTATGGAAGCTCTCCACCGAATCGAGCATCAAGCGGCAAAGCGGCACTACTGATAGCGAGCAAAAAACCATCTTCTTGGGTGGCGCGGCCGGCGGGTATATCTTTTCCTATGAACTTAGCAACTTTTCTTCTCACCGTTGCCGCGTAACGCAACATGATGCTTTCGACAGGGACATCTCGAACCTTCATCGGATGCGGCGGGAAGACAGGAATTGCATCTGCACCTTCACCACGATTAGGGCATATCGCCTCTACCCAAAATCGTCGATCACCGAGTCGAATATAAAACTCAGACCCACTCGGCCCTACTCTGGCCAGGTTATAACCATGCTCTTCAAGTGAAACCCACAGATACATTTCCCAAAAGCAGGGTAGAAATGCGGCTTTGGCGCGCCCCAGGAAGTTGGCGTCTTGATTACCATCGTATCGCTTCCAAAGCGATTCAACATAGTCATGCCATTCAACGATATGTTCGGTAGCATCGTCTCGAAGCAGTCGATATGTACTATCAGCTGCCTCGCCCTGGATGAAAAATGAGCGCCCAGACTTCAATTACTCAAAACTCCCCACCGAGTCGTACGCCAAATTATCGAAGCGGGTGTATTCGCCGAAGAACTTGAGTTTGAACGAGCCGGTCGGGCCGTTACGTTGTTTGCCGATGATGATTTCGGCGAGGCCTTTGTCGGGCGAGTTCTCTTTGTTGTAGTAATCGTCGCGGTAGATGAAGACGATCATGTCTGCGTCCTGCTCGATGGCGCCGGATTCGCGCAGGTCGGCCATGACCGGGCGTTTGTCGGTGCGGGTTTCCAGCGAGCGGTTGAGCTGCGAGAGCGCGATCACCGGCACGTTGAGTTCTTTCGCCAGACTTTTCAGCGAGCGCGAGATTTCCGAGATTTCGGTCGCGCGGTTTTCGCTGTTGCCGGGCACCGCCATCAACTGCAAATAGTCGATGACGATCAGTCCGAGCCCGTGTTCGCG
>JAGNNB010000349.1 GCA_017990865.1 Lysobacteraceae bacterium | reverse complement strand
CTACTCGGGCGGCGACCTGAAGGGCCTGACGCGGCGCCTCGACTACCTCCGCGAACTCGGCGCGACGGCAGTGTGGATCACGCCGCCGGTGGCGCATCGCTGGTGGGATGCGCGCGCGAACTACGGCGGCTATCACGGCTACTGGGGCGACCACTTCAAGCGCGTCGACGCGCATTTCGGGACCCTGCGCGACTACCGCAACCTGTCGCGGCAGCTGCACGGGCGCGGCATGGTCCTGATCCAGGACATCGTCGTGAACCACATGGCGAACTGGTTCCACTACGGCGCGGACTGGGATGGCGCCGATCCGGCGCGCGGATACGTGCCGAATCCCGATGCGGACGGTCGTCACGCGCCGTCGCAGTCGCCATTCGACCGCAACGACCCGCGCGATCCGAGGCAGCGCGCCGACGCCATCTATCACTGGACGCCGCAGATCCGCGATCACCACGATCTCGATCAGGAGCGCCGTTTCCAACTGGCCGATCTTGACGATCTGAATACCGAATCGCCCGCGGTCCGGCGGGCCTTGCGCGACAGCTACGGCTACTGGATCCGCAAGGTCGGCGTCGATGCCTTTCGCGTCGACACCGCGTTCTACGTGCCGCCGGACTACTTCGACGACTTCCTGATGGCCGACGATACGCGCGCGCCTGGCGTGTTGCGGGTGGCGCGCGCGACCGGGCGCAACGACTTCCATGTGTTCGGCGAAGGCTTCGGCATCGACCGTGCGTTCGAGGACGTGCAGGCACGCAAGATCGATGCCTACCAGCGCGCAGCGCCGGGGCATGCGGCCCTGCCCGGCATGATCAACTTCCCGCTGCACGGCGCCTTGCTCGACGTGTTCGCGCGCGGCCAGCCGCCGTCGGTGCTGGCGCATCGCATCGGTTCGATGATGCGCGTGCATGCCGATCCGTGGCGCATGCCGAGTTTCGTCGACAACCACGATGTCGACCGCTTCCTCGCGAGCGGCGATGAGACCGGATTGCGTCAGGCGCTGCTGGCGATGCTGACCTTGCCCGGCATTCCGGTGATCCATTACGGCACCGAACAGGGATTGCGCGAGCCGCGTGCGGCGATGTTCGCGGCGGGTTACGGGTCCGGCGGGCGCGATCGCTTCGATACCGCTGCGCCGCTGTTTCGTTTCCTGCAGCAGGCGATCGCGCTGCGGCGCAGCGATGTGCTGTTTTCGCGCGGGCGCCCGACCGTGCTGGATGCCGCCGCGAATGGTCCGGGCACGATCGCGTGGCGGATCGATCACGGCGCCGATGCAGCGCTGGTGCTGTTCAATACGGCCGAAGCGGCGATGCTGGTCGATGCGCTCGATCTCGGCCGGCGCGCGCCGCTGCGTCTCGAGCCGGCCTTCGCCACGGCGCAGCCCTGCGCACCGACGCGCTCGGACGCGGACGGTCGCGTCAGCCTGACGCTGGCGCCGCGTTCGGCATGCGTGTTCCGTATCCGCGATGTTGCAGAAGCACCGCCGCCAAACGCGCCGCCGGCCATCGATGCCCTGGCCGAAGGGCCGTGGCGGGATGCGGTTCCGGTATCCGGCACGGCACCGCCCGGTGCGGCCTTGCGCCTCGTCGTCGACGGCGACATCGATCACGCGCTGCGCGTTGTGGCGGATGCCGAGGGACGCTGGCAGGCGCGCATCGACACCGACACGATGATCGACGCGGCGCAGATCCATCGGGTCGTGGCCTGGTCGCCCGAGCGTGGTGCCTCGTCGCCGCAAACCTTCCGCGCCGCGCGCGACTGGGCGCTGCGCGCCGATGTGCGCGATCCCGCGGGCGACGATCGTGGCCCCGAGGGTCGCTATCGCTATCCGACCGATCCGGATTTCGCGCGCCTGCATCCGCAGGACCTGCGGCGTGTTCGCGTCTACACCGCCGGCCGCGCCCTGCGCATCGAACTCGATGTCGCCGCGATTTCGCGTGCCTGGGCGCCAGCGAACGGTTTCGACCATGTCGCGTTCACGCTGTTCTTCGCGCTGCCCGGACGCAGCGACGGCGTGGCCGCGATGCCGCAGCAGTTCGCGAACCTGCCGGACGGGCTGCGCTGGCACTACCGCCTGCGCGCACACGGCTGGTCGAATGCGTGGTTCCGCTCCGACGGCGCGGACGCGAACCAGGAAGGCCGACAACACCAGCCGTCGCCGACGGTCACGGTCTTGCCGAACTCGACCACGGTGCGCTTCGATTGGCCCGCCGCGGCCTTCGACGCGGTAAACGACTGGCGCGGCCTGCGCCTCTACGCCACGACCTGGGACTACCACGGCGGCTATCGCGCCATCGCCACCGACGCCGGCCCGATGACCTACGGCGGCGGCTCCCCGACATCGCCGCGCATCATGGACGCGAGCGACGTGATCGAACTGCGTTGATCACGGCGCGGCGGCGGCCGAGGTCGGGCAGGAACCATGCGCTCGATGCCCGATCGGTCCGGACATCGGCTGGCAGGTCAATGAGTTCGTGTTCGGCGAACTCGCTTGGCAGGAGTCCATAGATGAACTGTTAGAACTCAGCTTAGAACAACCTCTTCTTGAGATCTGAGAAGGCGTTTAGTCCTCCTCTCCAGTCGCTTCCAGTCTTTGGGAGCACGAACGGGTAGCGAGTGTCATCTTGGAATAGCAACTTGTAGTGCTTTCCATCCTCATAGATCACGAATCCAAGAGACTCGAGTTCCGATCGAATCGTCGCAGTCATGGATGTGTATTGCCGGAGCGCCTCTTTGAGCCGATCGAGGATATCCTCGCGATCGCCGGGATTTTCATTCCCTTCAACGAACGCTTCGAGAACGTCACGCCTACGAGAATGAGGCTCAGCAGCTCCAGCTGCAACTTTGAGAGCGTCTACGATCAGGCCAAGTTGCTCCCCCTGATATAGGTCTGTTTCTGATGTTTCTAGATGAATGGAATTTTCTCCGCTGTCATTGGCCGTGCGCATCTCGCGCTTACTGTAACGAGCGCGTACAAGTTCCGACTCAAGGCGTTGAATCTCTTCGTCCTTGGCCGCGACTTCCTTATCGAAGTGAGCAATATATTCGTCAATATCTTGCGATCCGGAAGCGCGGAGAGATTCCAGCTTTTGCCGAGACATCATCTCCTGCAAATATGACCACGTGCATTCGCGGCGCAGTCGCTGATAAAGAAGCGACAGCCTAATTTTTTTTGAAATTGCGGTTTGCAATGCGTTGGGTGAGTTCCATCTGCTTGGAAGGTAAATCCATTTTCCTATTCCATCTGGCCAATATATTGCTACTGCGCCGCCATATACATTCTCGCCATAGACTTGGCGCATGATCTGCGATGAAAATTTACGACTCGGTTCTACAACGACGTGAGCCATCCCAGACAACCACTTGGCAAGCTTGTTTGGCTCCAGTATTAGCTCTTCAGCTTGGCTTCGGCTGACATAGACCACAGGCATGACACTTCCTGTGTCTGCACAAATGATCTCTTTTGCGAGATCTGCATCGGTAGCTGTGAGAAAGACTGGGTGGTCGGTGACAAGCAGGCTGCCGTCATAACCACCTGAGAATCTTTCCATCATCAGTTTGACGATGTACGGGCGCTTTCCCTGTTCAAGACGTTCGACGGGAAGCTCTGAGTCCACGCTAAGTTGAACGCTTACCCAGAAGCTGCTTTCTGTTCTATGGCCGATTACGTCGGTGACCCAGCGAACCTCGTCGCCATCAGTTTTTTCATAACGAACGCCAGCAGAAGAGGATGTGTCAGACTCATAGAACCCGAAATTTGCGGATTCATGCTCATCTCCATATCTCCCGTCCTTTACCCCCTCTGGAATTTCACCGGCCAGTTTGGTGTGCGGACTCTTAACGATCCATGTTCGGCAGCAGCCCAAAAATTCGGAGAGATCAGTCGCAGCTGCAATCGGAAATTGCGTTTTAAAAGTTAGCATCGCGCGAAACTCTCCCTGAGTTCTAACGAAGTCGGAGAAAACCAGTCCCGATCTTGCTCGCATGAAC
>JAGNNB010000348.1 GCA_017990865.1 Lysobacteraceae bacterium | reverse complement strand
CAGTTACGGCGCTTTCCGAACAAAAACTCCAATCAAATCAGCGATCTTTTATTTTCCGATTCAGTTTCGATTCAGCTTTTACGGCTACCCTACGCCCGCTTTCCCGCCTAGGACGGCGGGGGCCGGCGCGGCAGCGCCAGGCGATGAACCCGAGACCGGATCCCGCAAACCACCGCAGACCCGCTCACGTTCTTCTGCACTGCCGCGCTTGGGCTATCAAGCGACCATAGAGTCGAAGCCCCTTGTCTTGCGGTTCGCCGCAAGCGCCCGGTTCGACGCGACAGCGGGTCCGACACCCCATGCCGCACGCCACCGGACTGTCATCGCCATGTCGCACCTGGCGCAGCGCCGCAGCAGACCACCGCCGCATCGCCGCGCTCGGCCCGAAGCAACGAACAAGGAGTTCCCATGAAACTCGCATGGATCCTCTGGATCGCATCGGTGTTGCCCCCGCAGGCCGCCGATTCGCTCTGTCTCAGTACCACGCTCTACCTCGAAGCGCGCGACCAACCCGTCCGTGGCCAGCAGGCCGTCGCAGAAGTCGCGCTCCGTCGCGAGGACAGCGGCCTGTGGGGCGACTCGATGTGCGAAGTCGTGACCGCCCGCAAGCAATTCGCGCCCACCATCGTCTCGCCGCGGACGCAGCTCAGCAACGCCGAAGCCTGGTCGCAAGCCGTGACCATCGCCTTGGAAGCCGAGCGCAACTGGGCGTTACCGGAAGGCGAACGCAAAGAGATCGTGCCCGGCGCCAGCCATTTCGCCGCGCTCTCGATCGCGCAACCCAGTTGGCGCAACGCATACCGCGTCGCGACCATCGGCGATCACAGCTTCTTCAAAGTGCAGTCGCTCAAACCGCAACCCGGCAAAGCCTCGCGCGAACTCGCGCTGCGCTGAGCCGATCGCATCGTGGGCAACGTCGACCCGATCTTTTCGGCGTCGTTTGCGTCTACGGAAGTTTTTTTCGACGGTCGCTTCGGTGGCCGTTTTTTTCGCCCGCTTGCGCATCGAGAACGGAAATCGCGATGCGTCGGCTTTCGCGGACGATGCGTTCCGTTCCTGGCGATTGAGGGATTCCGCCGGCGTCCGCATCATCGTGACCCCGACTAACCAGACATGAGAGACGCGATGAAACTGTATTACTCCCCCGGTGCCTGCTCGCTCGCCGATCACATCGCCCTGGAATGGATCGGCAAGCCGTACGAAGCGATCAAAGTGTCGCGCGAAGACAAAAAGAAGCCCGAATTCCTCGCGATCAACCCGGCCGGCGCTGTGCCCGCGCTGGAACACGACGGCTGGGTGCTGACCCAGAACGCCGCGATCCTCAATTATCTGGCCGACACGCACCCCGAAGCCGGTCTCGGCGGCGACGGCAGCGCCAAGAGCCGCGCGGAAGCGAACAAGTGGCTGGCGTTCGCGAATTCCGATGTGCATCCGACGTATCTGCCGATGTTCGGCGGCACGGCGTATTTCGAAGACGCCGCGTTGATCGACAAGAGCAAAGACGCCGCGCGCGCGAAACTGCGCACTCTGTACGAACGCGCCGACGCGCATCTGCAGGACGGCCGCGAATGGTTCGCGGGCGTGCGCTCGTTCGCCGATCCGTATGTGTACGTCACGTATCGCTGGGCGCGGGCCACGGGCGTGGATGTGTCCGGTTTGGATCGCCTCGCGGCGTTCGCCGAGCGGATGGAAGCGGATCCGGCCGTACAGAAAGCGCTGAAAGACGAAGGCCTGAGCTGACGCTATCCGCGACGCGCGCCGACGCGCATCAACGCGCCGATCGCGTCTCGCATAATTCGCGCAGCAAATTGCAAAACATCGCGCCCTGTTCGATCGCATCGTCCAGGGCGCGATGCGTATGCGGCAACGGGTCGAACCAACGCTTGGGCATATTGCGTTTGGTCGACTCGAAATAATCGGTACCGAGCGCCGCCATCGCCAGCGTCTTGATATCGAGCGCGGAATGACCGAACGGGCTCTCGCCCGCGTACCGAATCAGATACCAATACACGAACGTGAAATCGAACCCGGCGGGATAGGCGACGAACACCGGCTTGCCGGGCAAGCCGCGCAGCCAATCGCGATAGCGCGGCATCGCGGTCTCGGGCGCCTCGGGGTCGCGGCGGCAGTCCGCCCACGCCTCCGGCTGCGTCGCCCACCATGCCGCAGTGCGCGGATCGGGCGCGGCGCCGGGCAGCGTTTCGAGATTCGTTTCGAACGTGGCGACGAGGCGCTTGTCGGCGGTATAGGCCGCGGACCCCAGGCTCAACATCGAATGCGGCCCGGGGATCGGGCCGTCGGTTTCGACATCGGTGCTGACGTAAATGGCGGTCATCCGGGCACGATATCGCTCACGAATGCCACGCCGCAACGCTTCGCCCTCATTCCACGCGACTCCAATATCGCGACATCTCCAGATACGTGAACGACGCCGACCACGTCACCAGCAGAAAGCCGGTCAGCGATTCCATGCCCGCGAGCAGCCGAATGGCGCCGACCGGCGCGAGATCGCCGAAACCCAGCGTGCTGTACGTGGTCGCGGACAGATAGATCGCGTCGAACAGATTGTCCAAGCCGTGTTCGCCGTGGACGAAGCCGGTGCCGGGCACTTTGAGCAGCACCCAGAACGTCAGGCCGTAGCACCAGATTTCGGCGATATGCAGGCCCAGCAACGAGAAGATGATCCGCAGCATCGCACTGCGATCGCGCCGGGGCGCGAGGCCGGAATAGCGCCGCGCCAGCCAATGCAGGCCTTCGTAGTGGATCACCACCACCAACGCGGTGACGAACGCCGCCGCGAACGCGACCAGGGCGTGCTCGGCCCATTCTTCGGTGGGGATCAACCAGGACGTGTCCATCCCGCTAGCGTACGCGAGACCGGGGCGATCCCGAAACCGCATCCTCGAATCGCCGTATCGAAACGGCGCCCCGAAACGCACGGGGCGCCCGAAGGCGCCTCGTGGACGATAGCGTGTCTGCGGAGATAGCGCGCGTCATCGGACACGCGCGCCGCGACGTCTCAACCGCGCTTGCCGATCTCGACGTAAGCGCGGTCGTCCGGACCCACGTAATTCGCGCTGGGTCGGATGATCTTGCCGTCTTCGCGCTGTTCGATCACGTGCGCGCTCCAGCCGGTGGTGCGCGCGATCACGAACAACGGCGTGAACAGCGGCGTGGGAACGCCCATCATGTGATAGCTCGACGCGCTGTACCAATCGAGATTCGGGAACATCTTCTTGGTGTCCATCATCAAGGTCTCGATACGCTCGGACACATCGAACAGCGTTTGATTGCCGCCGTCGGCGCAGAGTTCGCGCGAGAGTTCCTTGATGATCGGATTGCGCGGGTCGCCGATGGTATACACCGGATGCCCGAAGCCGATGATGATTTCCTTGCGCTCCATGCGCGCGCGGATGTCGGCCTCGGCTTCGTCGGCGCTGGCGTAGCGGCTGATGATGTCCATCGCCACTTCGTTGGCGCCGCCGTGCTTGGGTCCGCGCAACGCGCCAATCGCGCCGGTGATGCAACTGAACAAATCGCTGCCGGTGCCGGCGATGACGCGCGCGGTGAACGTACTGGCGTTGAATTCGTGCTCGGCGTAGAGGATCAGCGATTTATCCAGCGCATCGGCGTGCAGATCGCTCGGCGGTTCGCCGTGCAGCAGGTGCAGGAAATGCGCGGCGACCGAATCGTCGTCGGTCTCGCAATCGATCCGGCGGCCATTGCGGGTGAAATGCCACCAGTACAGCAGCATCGAACCGAAGCTGGCGATCAAGCGGTCGGCGATGTCGCGCGCTTCGTTGGCCGCATGGCCTTCGCGCTCCGGCAACACCGTGCCCAGCACCGAGCAGCCGGTGCGCATCACATCCATCGGATGCGCATTCGCGGGCACCAATTCGAGCGCTTCCTGCACGATCGCGGGCAAGCCGCGCAGGCGCTTGAGCTTGGTTTTGTAGGCCTTCAACTGCGAGGTCGTCGGCAGCGCGCCGTGGG
>JAGNNB010000028.1 GCA_017990865.1 Lysobacteraceae bacterium | reverse complement strand
CATCTGGGCGAATCCGCGACGCGGCAGCCGGTGTTCATGGCCCATGGCCTGTACGACCCGGTGATCGCCTACCGTTACGGCGAGGGCAGCGCCGCGCTGCTCAAGCGCCTGGGCTTCGCGGTCGCTTGGCATACCTACCCGATCCAACACAACGTCAGCGACCCGGAAACCCGCGATATCGGCGACTGGCTGGGCACGGTCTTCGCCGCCGGCTGAGACCCGCCGGGCGCGCTCGCGTCTGCTGCATCGCCGGATGACCGCGGCCGGGACCGGGGCTAGTATGCGTCTAACGTTCTAGACAACGTATCGAAAGCCGTTCGAGAACCGCTTCGAAGCCCGCCGCCGAACCGAGACGCCCGCCCGCCGTGAAAGTCCTCATCGCCGATGACGAACCGATCGCCCGCGAGCGCCTGCGCGCGCTGCTCGCGGAACACGCGGACATGACCCTGGTGGCCGAGGCCGGCGACGGCGAAGAGGCCTTGCGCGCCTGCGACGAACACGCCCCGGATGTGGTGCTGCTGGATATCGCCATGCCCGGCATGGACGGCCTGGAAGCCGCGCGCCGCCTCGCCGAGACGAACCCCCGCCCTGCCGTGGTGTTCTGCACCGCCTACGACGAACACGCGCTTTCGGCCTACGAGGCCGCCGCCGTCGATTACTTGGTCAAGCCCGTGCGTCGCGAGCGCCTCGCCGCCGCGCTCGATCGCGCCCGCACCTTCATCGCCGGCCGCGCCCCGCGCGCCGACGGCGACGCCACCAACGGCAGCGGCGCCGAAAAACGCCGCACCCATCTATGCGCCCGCCTGCGCGGCAGCCTGCGCCTGATCCCGATCGAAGACGTGCGCTACCTGCAGGCCGAAGAAAAATACGTCGTGGTGCACCATGCCCGCGGCGAGGATCTGATCGAAGAATCGCTCAAATCCCTGGAAACCGAATTCGCCGGCAGCTTCGTCCGCATCCACCGCAACTGCCTCGTCGCCCGCGAAGAACTCACCGAACTGCGCCGCAGCGGCGACGGCCGCATCGAAGCGGTGCTCAAACACGGCGACAAACCCCTCGACGTCAGCCGCCGCTGCGTCCCGCAACTCCGCGAGTTCATCAAACACCTGTAGGGTGGCGGTGAGCGCAGCGAACCCCACCATCGCCATGTTTCTGTGATAGGGGGGGCAATGAGCGAAGCCGATGCGTTGCGACTTCGAGCCGTACGGTGATTCGTAACAAGAACGGTGGGCTTCGCTGCGGTCAACCCACCCTGCGAGTGTTTGGAAAGCGAGCGCGTCAGAAGCCTCTGACCATACTTCACGACATGTTCCCACTCGTCATCCCGGCGAACGCCGGGATCCCGCTTTCGATCTTCGCGGCATGCTGGGTGAATGAAACAGCCCTGTGTCTACATTCTCGCCAGCCGCTATCGCGGCACGCTGTATGTCGGCGCCACGTCCGATCTGCCGCAACGCGTCTGGCAGCATAAAAACGATCTGATCGATGGCTTTACGAAGCGTTACGGCGCCCACACGCTTGTCTGGTACGAACAGCACGAGCGCATGCACGAAGCGATCGCGCGGGAGCGTGCGATCAAGGAGTGGAGGCGGGCGTGGAAAATCGATTTGATCGAACAGGCGAACCGCGAATGGAAGGATTTGTATCCGTCGATTGTTTAAATGGCTGGATCCCGGCGTTCGCCGGGATGACGGTGAGGGCGAGTTGGCGGATGACGGCGAAGGAGTGAATCGGAGTGTGACGATGGTGTACTTCGATTTATCGGAAACGTCTTGTCCGATTACCCCGCTCCCCGCACCACCCCCATCACCGCCTCCCCATACCGCTCCAATTTCGCGCCGCCGATGCCGCCGATGCGGGCGAGGTCGTGCAGCGTTTCGGGCCGATGTTCGGCGATTTCTCTCAGGGTGCTGTCGTGAAAAATGACGTACGCCGGGACGTTTTGTTCTTTCGCGAGGCGCGCGCGCATTTCGCGTAGCGCTTGGAACAGCGGTAGCGCTTCGGGAGGTACGGGGACGCCGCTGCGTGGGCGGTCGCCCGCTGGCGCGCCGCGGCGCGAGGTCGTCACTGGGTCTTTGCGGAGGAAGACGGTATTGCCGCCGGTCAACACGCCGCGGCTGGCGTCGGTGAGGCGCAGGCCGCCGTAGCCTTCGGCATCGACATCGAGCAAACCCGCGGCGACGAGTTGGCGAAACACGCCGCGCCAGGTTTTCGCGTCGAGATCGGCGCCGATGCCGTAGGTGCTGAGCCGGTCGTGGCCGAATTGGCGAATTTTTTCGCCCTCGCCGCCGCGCAATACGTCGATCAGATGCGCGGCGCCGAAGCGTTGTCCGGTGCGATACACGCAGCTCAGCGCCTTGCGCGCGGCGAGCGTCGCGTCCCAAGTGGCGGCGGGCGTGAGGCAGTTGTCGCAGTTGCCGCAAGGTTCGGGGTAGGTTTCGCCGAAGCCGTCCAGCAGTACTTGGCGCCGGCAACGCAGGGATTCGCAATAGCCGAGCAGTTGATCGAGCTTGCGGCGTTCCAGGCGTTTGCGTTCTTCGCCGGCTTCGGATTGTTCGATCATCTGCTTGAGCAGCACCAGATCGCCCAAGCCGTAACACAGCCACGCCTCTGCAGGTTCGCCGTCGCGGCCCGCGCGGCCGGTTTCCTGGTAGTAGCCTTCGAGCGATTTCGGCAAATCGATATGCGCGACGAAACGCACATCGGGTTTGTCGATGCCCATGCCGAACGCGATGGTGGCCACCATCACCACCGCCTCTTCGCGCAGAAAGCGACGTTGATTCGTCGCGCGGACATCGGCGCCGAGCCCCGCGTGATACGGCAAGGCCTTGAAGCCGTGACCGGCGAGAAATTCGGCGATTTCCTCGACTTTGCGTCGCGACAGCGCATAGACGATGCCGGCTTCGTCGCGATGCGCGCCGAGAAATTCCAGCAATTGTCGACGACCGTTGTCTTTCTGCACGACGGTGTAGCGGATGTTCGGCCGATCGAAGGAACTGACGAACCAGCGCGCGTCTTCCAGGCGCAAGCGCTCAGCGATTTCGCGCTGCGTCGGCGGGTCGGCGGTGGCGGTCAGCGCGATCCGCGGCACGTCCGGCCAGCGTTCGTGCAACACCGTCAGTTCGCGATATTCCGGGCGGAAATCGTGGCCCCATTGCGACACGCAGTGCGCTTCGTCGATGGCGAACAACGCGATCCGGCGGCGTTCGTACAAAGCATCGAGCAGAGCGAGGAATCGCGGCGTGAGCAAACGCTCCGGCGCGACGTACAGCACGTCCAATTCGTCGGCCAACAGCGCGCGTTCAATGCGCGCGGCGGACGCGGCGTCGAGCGTGGAGTTCAGGAATTCGGCGCACACGCCGAACTGCCGCAGCGCTTCGACTTGATCCTGCATCAGCGCGATCAGCGGCGAGATCACCAGGCCCACGCCCGCGCGCAGCAGGGCGGGAATCTGATAGCACAGCGACTTGCCGCCGCCGGTGGGCATCAGCACCAGCGCGTCGCCGCCGTCGGCGAGGTGTTCGATGATGGCGCGCTGCTGGCCGCGGAAGTCGTCGTGGCCGAAGACGCGGCGCAGCAGGTCGTGGGGAGAGGCCTGCATGCGCATAGGGTAGCAGCCGGGCCGTTTGCGCGTGCGGCATGTGGGAGGCGGGTCGCTTGAAGCCCACGTCGCTCCTCATGAGATACTGCGCGCATGTCCGAAACGTCCCGCACCCTGCGCATCGCCACTCGCAAAAGCCCGCTCGCGATGTGGCAGACCGAACACGTCGCCGCGCGTCTGCGCGAGCTGCATCCGACGCTGACCGTCGAGTTCGTGCCGCTGTCCACGCGCGGCGACGAAGTACTGGATCGCTCGCTGGCCGCGGTGGGCGGCAAAGGCTTGTTCCTCAAGGAATTGGAGCAGGCGATGCTGCGCGGCGAAGCCGATTGCGCCGTGCATTCTCTGAAAGACGTGCCGATGGAATTGGACGGCCCGTTCGCGCTGCCGGCGATCCTCAAACGCGCCGACCCCGCCGACGCTTTCGTCAGCAACCGCTACGACGACATCGACGCGTTGCCGCAGGGCGCGCGCGTCGGCACCTCTTCGCTGCGACGCCAAGCGCAATTGCGTGCGTTGCGGCCCGATCTGCAGCTCGCCGACCTGCGCGGCAACGTCAACACACGGCTAGCCAAACTCGATGCCGGCGACTACGACGCCATCGTGCTTGCATGCGCGGGTTTGCAGCGGCTCGGGTTCGAGTCGCGCATTCGCTCGCGCCTGGATACGCCCGCATGGTTGCCCGCGCCCGCGCAAGGCGCGATCGCGGTGGAATGCCGCGACGATGATGCAGCGACGCGCGCGCTGTTCGCGGCGCTGGATCACGCGCAGACGCGAATTTGCGTCGAGGCGGAGCGCGCGATGAACCGCACCCTGCACGGCAG
Organism: Lysobacteraceae bacterium; assembly: GCA_017990865.1. Lineage (GTDB taxonomy): Bacteria > Pseudomonadota > Gammaproteobacteria > Xanthomonadales > Xanthomonadaceae > Lysobacter_I. The sequence goes on along the minus strand of JAGNNB010000028.1, from coordinate 10,534 downwards.
TTGCCAAGTGCCGGTGGCGGCGTTCGCGGAACTGTGCGATGGCGGTGGTATGCATTTGTCCGGGTTGGTCGGTTCCGCCGCGGACGGCCGCGCGGTGCGCAGCGCGGCGTTCGGCGATGAGCCGGAAGCGCTGGGCAAGCGGGTGGCGCAACAGTTGTTGGATCTTGGTGCGGGCGAGTTCATCGTTCACGAATCGATACGGCCGTAGAGCCTGTTCAAAATCTTTCCGAGGAGACCTCCTCCCCTTGCGCGTAGCGCAGGGGGAGGTTGGGAGGGGGTAGAAGGGCCGAGAGGCGTTCACAACCCCTCCCTAACCCTCTCCTTCGCTACGCGAAAGGGAGGGGAATGATCAAGCCGACGTACAGAAACGGCGCGGTTCTATGTGGTTGCACAAGCCGTAAGAAGAGATTGAACAGGTTCTTAGGCCTCACAAAATGATCATGGAGATTCCGTAATGCAACATCTCAAACGTCTTACCGCGACGCAATTCGCACTCGTTGCCTGTTGCGCACTGATCGCGGCGGGCGCCATGCTGTCGCAGGGCAGCACATTGGGTTACGTGCCTCTTGTCGTCGCTGTTCTGTGCGGCGTGGGCGCGGTCGTCAAAGCTAAGGCTGACCGTGCTGGAGCTCAACGCGTTCATGCCGGCGAGAGCTAACGATTCATTCAAGCCGACACCGCTTCGCGGCCTGGAGTAATTCAGCGTTAGACCGTAAAACGGTACTGCGAACGATGCGACGGGTCGCGATTTCGAGCAGGCATTTAGAGCTTTAGCCGTCAGTAATACAACGCCACCACATGCTTCGCTTCTGCGAAGAACAACCAACGTTCGATCATCGCGCCGAGCTGGAACGCCACCGCGGCAGTCCACAGCAGCGCGCCCCCGCCCTGCGGCAGCCACCACGCGAATACCGCACACAGCGCCGGCATACCCGCGAACAAAACGCTCGCGATGATCCGCAATCTCAAAGCATGCTTCCGCGCGAACACGAACACCATTTCGCGCACGACGAAATTCGCTTCGGTGTGCGGGCGCTCGAACGTCGAGACGCGACGGCCGGGCAAACTGACGGCATCGCCGGTGTCGTGCGGCAGCGGCGTACGATCGATATCGCGCCAATAGCGCCGTTTGATCGCCCACAGCGCGAACGCGCCGACGACGACACCCGCATTCGCGAGCGCGGGAACATCGAGCGTGGTGCCCGCGAACGGGCCGAACAGAATGCCGCCGCCCAACGCGGCGAACGACAGATACGCCGGCACGACCAAACGATGCCGCCATGCCGGAATCGGCACGAGCGAGGCGTAGATCATCGCGGTGTTGTAAACCGCGGCGACGCACAGTAGCGCAAGCGTTGCGGCGACGAACCGCAACACGAGCGCTTCCTGCGGCAGCTCGATCCACACGGATTGAACTGCGAGCGCGCAGACCGCGACGACGAATGCCGCCAACGCGAAGACGCCTTCGCGCGACATCCACGACGAGCGCCATTGCGAGAATGCGCGCCACACCCGCGCGGGTTTTCCCAAGTGCCAGAGCGACGCGAGCGTGCCGATCGCGACCAGCACCGCGCCCGCGATCAAACCCAAGGCCCAGCCGAGGCCGTCGAACCACTCCGCTCGGTCGCCCAGCGCGATGCGCAATGCGATCCAGAACCATAGGCCGAAGCCGGTGCCGGAGAGCGTGGTGAACAAGACGATGGAGAGTGTGGGACGCATCAATTCGTTCCGATCGCGGCATTCATCGCGACAACACCTTATCCAGCCACCGCAACAGCGGCGGCAATGCGGCGCGGTCGAGCGCTTCGTCTTCGCGCGCGGCAACAGTTTCGTCGGCTTCGCCCGCGCGGCGCGGACGCGGCGGGAGATAGCGATTGACCGGTGCGTAGCCGAGTTCCGGCATTGGTGCGACGCCGCCGCGTTCGGCGACGAGTTTCGACACCTCGGAATCCGGATCGCCCAAATCGCCGAAATGCCGTGCGCGCGTCGGGCAGGCCTGCACGCAGGCGGGTTGGCGATCTGTCTCGGCCAGCGATTCGTCGTAGATGCGATCGACGCACAGCGTGCATTTTTTCATCACGCCCTGGGTTTCGCTGTATTCGCGCGCGCCGTACGGGCAGGCCCAACTGCACAACTTGCAGCCGATGCACTTGTCCTCGTCGATCAGCACGATGCCATCCTCTGCGCGCTTGAAACTGGCGCCGGTCGGGCAGACAGTAACGCAGGCCGGCGTTTCGCAATGCAGGCACGAGCGCGGAAAATGCAGCGTCATCGCGGGTTGCGTGGGCGCACCGCCGCAGGCCGTCGATGGCGCGATGTCGTAACTGTGCACGCGGTTGAACCACACGCCCGATGGCGATGCGCCGTAGGGTTCGCTGTCCGGCCCTGCCGCATCCGCATTCCATTGTTTGCAGCTCACCGCGCAGGCGTGACAGCCCACGCAGGTGTCGAGATCGATCACCAGGCCGAGTTTTTTCGTCGATGATGGCGGCAGTGCGGTCATGGCGCGAACGGGAAATAACGGGGTATCAGGATCACGGCCATGATCCAGAACAGCAAGTTCAGCGGTACGCCGATCTTCGGAAAATCCGAGAAGCGATAACCCGCGGCGGTGTACACCATCGTGTTGGTCTGATAGCCCACCGGCGTGGCGAAACTGGTGGACGCGGCGAACGCGACGGCGACGAGGAACGGCCTGGCGTCCACGCTGAGCGCGTCCGCGGTGGCGATCGCGATCGGCACCACCAGCACGGCCGCGGCGTTGTTGCTCATCACCTCGGTCATCGACGCTGTCATCAGATAAATCACGGCCAGCGCGAACACCGGGCCGAACCCGCCGACCCACGTCATCGCATGCTGCGCGACCCAATCCGCGCCGCCGGAATTCTGCAGTGCGATCCCGAGCGGCAGAACGCCCGCGAGCAAGACGATCACCCGCCAATCGACGGCGGCGTAAGCCTCTTCCGGTTTGAGGCAGCGCAGCGCAACGAGCACCGCGCAACCGAGCAGAGAGGACACGACGATCGGCATCCAGCCGAGCGCGGACAAACCGATCGCGGCGACCATCACCCCGAGCGACAGCAGCGCGCGACGGGTATCGACGCCCGACTGTTCGCGTTGGCCCAGCACGACGAACCCCGGGTCCGCGCGCAAATCCTCGATCGCGGCGGGCGAAGCGTCGAGCAGCAGAATGTCGCCGACCGCCAGCGGAACATGATCGAGTCGCGTGCGCGGCACGGCTGCTGCGGAGCGCTGCAGACCATGCACCCGCACGCGATAGACGTGGCCGAAGCGAAGTTGCGCCAGGGTTTTTCCGATCAGCGTCGAGCCCGGCGCGATCATCGCTTCGGCGTGCAGCCGCGTTCGTTCCGGGTCGCCGTCCAGATCCGGCGCGACTTGGTCGTGGTCGAGGCGCAGCGTTCGACGCAAACGTTGAATTTCGTTCCAGTCGCCGCGCACCAGCAGAATGTCGCCCGCTTCGGTCGCGCTCGAACGCGGCTGTTCAAGCGCACGGCCATCGCGAAACACTTCGAGCAAAAACGTGTCGGTGGTCTCGATCGGCAGCGTCGTCGCGCCGGTGCGCCCGACCGCGGGCGACGATGGATGGACATGCAACTCGACGATATAACGTCCCCGGTGTTCGTCGCTCGCGCTGTTGGGAATGCCCAGATCGGGCAGCAGAAAGCGCTGCGCCAACAGCATATACGCCATGCCGGCGCCGACGAACCACAGTCCCAACGGCGCGAACTCGAACAGATCGAATCCCGGCTGTCCGGATTCGCGCGCCAACGCATCCACCAAAAGATTCGTGGACGTGCCCACCAGCGTGCAGACGCCGCCGAACTGCGACGCGAACGAAAGCGGTATCAGAAACTTGGAGGGCGCGCGCCCTTGCGCGACCGCCGCGGCCAACACCAACGGCAGGAAGATGGCGACGATGGCGGTGTTGTTGATGAAGGCGGAGGAAAACGCCACGATCGTCATCATCGTCAACGTCATCAGCCAAGGCGATTTCACTTTGCGCAGCCATTCGCCCAGTCCGCGCAGCACGCCGCTTCGCTGCAGGCCCGCGCTGAGCACGAACATCGCCGCGACCGTGATCGTCGCCGGGCTGCTGAAACCGGACAAGGCCTCGCTCGGCCTGACCACGCCGAGCAACAGAAGGCTGGACAGCACCAGGATCGCGACCACATCGACCGGCAATTTCTCGCTGATGAACAACGCGACCGCGCCGGTCAGCACGCAGAGCGTGAGCAGCAGGTCGATGTTCATGACGGCGCTCCGTCTTCGTGCGAAGACTGCTGTTGCGCCCGCGAGCCGGCGATGGTCGTCAGCGCCAGCGTCGCGAACTGCGGCGCAGTCGCGCCCGCGACATCGGCTTTGCGGATCGATACACGCAAATCGAACCACGCGGCCTGCCCGGTCACCGGGTCGGCATTGGCGTAATCGCCGCGCGGGGTGATATCGGAAATCAGATGATTGAGCAGAAAACCTTTTTCGGCTTCCGGCGCGTCCTTCGACAGCCGCCATGCGCCCTTGCGTTTGCCGATCGCGTTCCAGGTCCACACGGTATCGGGCTGCATGTTCGTCGCGAATTTCGCTTGCGCCATGATAACCCCGTGGTGCGAGCGCACTTCGATCCAATCCTCGTTGGCGATGGCGTACCTCGCGCCGGTGTCGGGATGCAAATACAGCGCATTGTGCGTCGCGATTTGCCGCAGCCATGCGTTCTGCGAGCCCCAGGCGTGATACATGAACATCGGACGCTGGGTGATGGCGGAAAGCGGAAACGCATTCGCCTTGTTCGAATCGGAATCGTTCGATGCGGCCGATTCCTGCGCTAAATGCGCGGACTCGAACGGTTCGTACCAGATCGGCAGCGGATCGAAATACATCGCCACGCGTTCGCGATGCGCGTCGGGCGGCTGATGCGCGCCGTGGCCCTGCGCGGCCAAGCGAAAGCGCTGCAGCGTTTCGGAATACAAGCGCAGCACGATCGGCGCATCGTTCGCGAGAAAACCCAAGCCCTGCGCCCAACGCAAATAATCGCGATTGGCCATTTTGTAATAACGCGCAGACACCGGAATCTCGCTGCGCCAGACGCCGCCGTGTTCGATGTAGCGCCGCAGTTGTTGCGGATTCGGCTCGCCCTTGCCTTGCTTGTCGCCGTCGGCGCCGCGCCAACCGCCGAGCAGACCCACGCCCGGCGCGCGTTCGTGACGCACCATGTAATCGGCGTAGTCGCGATACGACCGTGCGCCGGTGTCGTCGATCATGCCCGGCAAGCCGAGTCTCGCGCCCAAATCCAACAGCACCGACTGGAAACCGCGCACATCGCGCGGTCGGCCATCGGCATCGAGTTGCGTCGCGGAATCGAACAGCGGCCGACGAATCGAATCGGTGGCGCCGTCGGCGTCGGAGATCGGGCGATCGAGCAAGCTCATCGCATCGTAGCGCTCGAAATACGTGGTGTCCGGCAACACCAAGTCGGCGTACGCCACCATTTCGCTGGCGTAGGCGTCGCTGTAAATAATGCGTGGAATTTTGTATGCGCCGCTGTCGTCCTTGTCGGTGAGCCAGCGCATCGTCTCCTGCGTGTTCATCGCCGAATTCCAACTCATATTGGCCATGAACAACATCAGCGTGTCGATTTTGTACGGGTCGCCCGCATGCGCATTGCGGATCACGGTATGCAGCATGCCGTGCGCCGCCAGCGGATACGCCCAGGAAAACGCATGATCGATCCTCCGCGGTTGCCCTTGCGCATCGACCAACAAATCTTCGGGGCCGTGGACGAAACCCAGCGGCGCGGCGTCGAGCGCGCCGTTCTCGCGTCGCGTTTTTCCCGGACGGTTCGCGGGCGGCGCGGGTTTCGGAAACGGCGGTTGATAGCGAAAACTGCCGGGCGTATCCACCGCGCCGAGCAGCAGTTGTAAGACATGCAACGCGCGACAGGTATGGAAACCGTTGCTGTGCGCGCTGATCCCGCGCATCGCATGCATCGCGACCGGACGGCCGACCATCGTCGCGTGTTCGCGACCCCAGGCGTCGGTCCAGGGAATCGGCAATTCGAAATTGCTGTCGAACGCGGCGGCGGCGAGTTCGTGCGCGATGCGACGGATCGTGGCCGCCGGTATACCGCAGCGATCGGCGACGGCATCGGGCGAATACTGCGGGTCGAGATAGCGTTCGGCGAGCAAGTGGAATACGGGCACAGCGGTACGGCCGTCGGGCAAGCGCACTTCACCGACGACGCGCGGCGAGATGCCGATGGCGTCGGCGGGCGCGATGGCGCCGATGTCCGCGTTCGTGTTGGTATCCGCATTCGCGCCCGCAACCCCCTCCCGACCTCCCCCTTCGCTGCGCGAAAGGGGAGGAGACTCGCTGTTTCGGGGAAATGGCGAATTTGAGGGATCCACGCTTTCTTGATCTTTCCCTTCGCTCCGCGAAAAGGGAGGAGATTCGTCGCTTCGGGAGAATGGCGAGTTTGCGGAATCGAGGCCCTCCCGAACGTTCTCTTGCCTGCGCGAAAGGTTAGGAGACTCGCCGCTTTGGGAAAGTCTCGAGTGCGCGGAATCCGCTCCCTCCCTTTCGCGCAGCGAAGGGGAGGGTTGGGGTGGGGTCGTGCGCGTAGGCGCATTGCGATCCCAACACAGCGGCCGCCCGTCCGCGTCGCGCGCGAACAAACCGTCGTCGGCGTTGCCGGGATCGCGGATCACCAACCAATGCGCATCGGTGTAGCGCACCAAGTAATCCAGATCGATCCGATCGTTGCGCAGCAACTCATGAATCAGCGCGAACGCGAACAAGCCGTCGGTGCCGGGGCGAATGCCGATCCATTCGTCGGCGACGGCGCCGTAGCCGGTGCGCACCGGATTGATCGCGACGATTTTCGCGCCGCGGGCTTTGAGTTTGCCGAGGCCGAGTTTGATCGGGTTGGAATCGTGGTCTTCGGCCACGCCCCACAGCATCAGATAGCGCGTGTGTTCCCAATCGGGTTCGCCGAACTCCCAGAAACTGCCGCCGAGCGTGTACAACCCGCCCGCGGCCATGTTCACCGAACAAAATCCGCCGTGCGCCGCGTAATTGACGGTGCCGAACTGCTGCGCCCACCACCCCGTCAGCGCCTGCGATTGATCGCGGCCGGTGAAGAACGCCAGCGCATCGGGATTGCGTTCGCGAATCGGTTTGAGCCATGCGGTCGCGATCGACAGCGCCTCGTCCCATTCGATTTCGCGAAACTCGCCGCTGCCGCGTTCGCCCGTGCGCAACAGCGGTTTGCGCAATCGCGCGGGCGAGAGGTGCTGCATCAGCCCGGCCGAACCTTTGGCGCACAGCACGCCGCGATTCACCGGATGGTCGGGGTCGCCTTCGATCGAGCGTATGCGCCCGTCTCGGATCCGCACGCGGATGCCGCAGCGACAGGCGCACATGTAGCACGTGGTGCGCTCGACGCCATCGCCCGAGGGCGGGGCGGCGGCGGTGTCGTGCGGGAGCGGCCTGGACATGCCGCCATTGTGCCTGTCGAATCGCGCGGCGGGCGAGTGCGACCGAATCGTCCGCGCCTGGCGTCGTCCGGCGCGATGTCGTTCAGCGTTACTTCGGAAGATCGATCTTGATCGACGGGTCGTTGAAGCGCGAATAGAACACCGTCATGGTGTATGCGCGTTTGCCGGCGACGCTGGTGGTTTCCATTTTCGCCGGATAGCCGTCGGCGCCGACCCAAATCAGCGTGCTGGTGGCCTGCGCGCCCGTTTGCGAAAAACGATATTTCTTCGTCGGCTTGCCGTTCAGCGTTTCCTGGCCGAGCGCTTCGATCTGCATCTTTTCCACTTCGCGGAACGCGCGCGTGGGTTCGCGCCATTGCGTCATCGTGCCTTTGGGCATCGGGATGCGCATGCTGCGACCCTCGACGTTCATGTACATGGTGTCGCCGATCATGTATTGCTCGCCCATCGGCGGCATGGCGATGCGGTAACGGTCCGGCGCCACGAAATCCATTTCGGTCTTCGGCGCGCGCTTGTCGCTGTTGATCATCGTCGCGTGATAGCTGCGCAGCGCGAGGAATTTCTTGCTCATCGCCACCATGTCCTCCTTCGGCCCGGCGAGGGCGCTGCCGCAGACGAGCAGGGCGACGACGAAGGCGAGACGACGGGCGGCGGCGCGGGAGAGGGTCGGGATCATGCGGGGCTCCGAATTCGATGGCTGCGAAAGCCGAAAAAGATACCCCTGAATAGCGGAAAATCGACGAGAAGGCGGCCATCGCGGCCGCGGAGGAACCGAATGGACCTGACGACCGAGGCCTCGCTTGCGCGCTTGTGGGTGTTTTTGGGCCTGCTCGCGGTGTTGGCGGCGATCGAACGCTTGCGGCCGGGGCCGAACCCGCCGCCGCGCCGTTCGCATCGCTGGCCCGCGCACGCGGCCTTGATCGCATTGGACACGTTGCTGGCGCGCGTGTTGGTGCCTGCAGGCGCGTTTGGGGTCGCGATCTGGGCGCAGTCGGCGGGCGTCGGCGTGTTCAATCTCGTCGATGCGTATCGGCCGGGCGCGGTGCCGCCGTGGTGGGAGTGGGCCGCGGGCTTGCTGCTGTTGGATGTGGCGATCTACTGGCAACACCGATGGCTGCATCGCGTGCCCTGGCTGTGGCGCTTGCATCGTACGCATCATACCGACGCGACCCTTGACGCGACCTCGGCGCTGCGCTTCCATCCGCTCGAAATGTTGATCTCGCTGGCCTACAAGGCCATGCTGATCGCTGCGCTGGGCGTGGATCCGGCCATCGTTCTGGTGTTCGAAACGCTGCTGTCGAGCTTCGCGCTGATCACGCATGCCAATCTCGCGTTGCCGATGCGCTTGGACCGCGCGCTGCGGTGGTGGTTGGTGACCCCGGCGATGCATCGCATTCACCACAGCGTGCGCGCGGACGAGCAGCGCAGCAATTACGGGTTCCACATCAGCGTATGGGACCGCTTGTTCGGCAGTTATGCGGAGGACTCGCGCGACGCGCCGCAGGCGTTCGGTCTGGCGGGGGTGGATGTCGCGCGTTCGACGGGTCTATTCGCGCTGCTGCGCGAGCCGTTTCGGGATTGAGGGCGTCGCGCGCCGGGCATCGTTCGACATCGATCGACGGCATCGACCGACGATATCGACGGGCAACATCCACCGAGGGCATGCATCGCCGGCATTAATCGAATCTCGTGTCCAGCCACGCATCGAGTGCGCACTGGGACGGTGTGGGCGACGGCAGCGCTTTCAGAGCGATTCGCAGCGCGCGCAAGTCGTCCATCGCGTCCACATCGCGCAACATGCGCAGACCGGCGATGTCGCCGCGCAAGCCGGCGACGAAACGCGCACGGGTTTCCGGTCGCGACCAGGGTGTGCGCAGCCATGCGTCGTCCGCGACAGGAATCTTGCCTCCGAACGCCCAAAACCCGCCGTCTTCGCTGGGTCCGAGCGCGTAATCGTTCGTGGCGAAGCTCGCGCAGGCCATGCCCAGATCGTCGACGCGAATCTGCGGCGTATCCGCGCCCAGCAACAACACCGCATCGTATTCGGCGCGCAGCGTGTCGTAGACGCGGCGCATGCGCACGCCCAGATCGCCTTCGCCTTGCGCGATGCGCGGCAAGTCGCGCCAAAGCGGCGCATCCATCGCGTCGGGTTCCGCCACGGCCCAGAGAGCCATCGTCCGCATCCGCGCAAGACTCGGATCGCCGGCGACTTCGGCCACGGCGCTCGCCGCGAGGCGATGGAAGTCTTCGGCGGTCTGCTGCCCGATGGTCGCGGCCAATCGGGTTTTGATCGGCGAAAACCCGGGCGTCTTCACGAAAATCGCGATGGCGACGCGCGTCGCCGTTGCGGCATCGGCGCTCATCGAGTGGCATCTGAATGCGTCAACACCGCGGTCAGCCAAAGGTGACGTGCGGTGGTGCGCCACCAACCGCGTTCGGCGTATTTGCGCGCACTGGTGCCCAGCGTCGCCTGCAGTTCGCGCAGCGGCAAGCCGATCCGCCGCGCGTGCCGCACCAGCGCCAGATCCTCGCCGTACGGCCGACGCGGATCGAAACCGCCCAAGCGCTCGAACGCCGCGCGCGGCAGGACCAAACCTTGATCGCCGAACGGCAACCCGAGCCGGCGCGAACGCCAATTCGCGCCCGCAGCGTTGAGGCGCATACGCCGACGCAGCGCGGGCGTCGGTGCATCGTCGAAGCGCAGACGAAACCACCCCAGCGCGGCTTCGTCGCGAGCGATGAAATCGCGCAGCGCCGCGAACGTCGCTTCGTCCGGGCGCGAATCGGCGTGCAGAAACCACAGCCAGCGGCGCTGCGTCGCCGCGGCGCCCGCATTCTGTTGCGCAGCCCGCCCGGGCGCTACATGCAGCGCATCGGCCGGCGCTTCTTGCGGGTCGCCTTCGGCGAAGACCCAGTGCGACTGCGCCGCGCCGGCGTGCGTGCGCAGAATCGTGCGCAATGGCGGCCAAGCGCGATCGTCAGGCCCGACCGGCAGCACGATCGAGAGCGCCCGCAGCGGGTCGTCG
>JAGNNB010000027.1 GCA_017990865.1 Lysobacteraceae bacterium | reverse complement strand
GTGTTGTACGCGCCGCGTTCGTCGCCGCCGCGGTTCGCGGCGGCATCGCCGTAGATGCGCGGCGGCGTGTCTTGCGGAATCGGGACATTCGCGGCCGGCGTGGCGACGGCGGGCGCGGTCGGTACCGGCTTGGCGATGGCGGCCGAGGTGGTCGTCACGGACGGCGTGGCGGTCGCGGGCGTCGCGACGGTCGGCGTCGCGTTGGTCGATGTCGGAGCGCCGTTGGCAATCGGGATTTCGCCGGCTTCGAGTCGGTTCAAACGGCCGTCGAGATCGAGATACTGGGTACGGCCCAACTGTTTTTGCTGCTCGATCCGCTGCTGCAGATCTTCGATCTGCGAACGCAGCGACTGCAGTTCGGTGCGCAGTTGGGTGATTTGGTTCAGCAAGTCGATGTTGCCGCTGTAGCTGGCCGCGAGTTGCTGCTCCAGCGCGGCGAGACGGTCGTTGGTGCTGAGCCGTTGCGCGGAGACGGGCGTCGCGACGAAGGCGGCGGCGAGAAGAACGATGATCGGAAGACGCACGAGCGAAACGCGTGGGAACATCGCGAGAACCTGCTGTCGATGCGGTGGAGCGCGTGGGCGCGAGACGCGACGCATCGATACTGCGATCGCGCGCGGCCGCGCGGAGCAATAATGCGGCGAAAAAAGCGGGCGGCTAAAAAAACGGCCTACGAAAAACGAGCTACGAAAAACGGGCGGCGTCGCGATCCGACGCCGCCCGCGGGATTACTTGGCGGTGTAGACGATCTCGACGCGGCGGTTCTGACCCCAGCAATCTTCGCTGGATTCGGTGCAGGTCGGACGTTCTTCGCCGTAGCTGACCACGGTGATCTGGCCGCCGGACGCGCCGTTGGCCTGCACCGAGGAAGACACCGCATTGCCGCGACGCTCGCCGAGGCCGACGTTGTATTCGCGGCTACCGCGTTCGTCGGCGTTGCCTTCCAGCGTCATCCGCGCGCTCGGGCGGTCGCGCAGATATTTCGCGTGACAGGCGACGATGTTCTGGAATTCCGGCTTCAGCGCATCCTGGTCGAAATCGAAATAGACCACGCGCTGACGCAGGCAGGCGTCGGTATCCAGATCGCCCGGAGCGTAAGCGCCGGTGCGTGCCGGGCCGCTGTCGTAGGGCGTGCCGCCGCCGGTGTTGGGCGTGGTCGTGCCGCTGGTGTTCACGTCGGTTCCGCTGTCCTGCGGCGTGTTGTCCTTGACCTTCTTGGTACAGGCGGCTGCGGCGGCGCACAGCAGCACGGTCAGAATCACTCGCGTCGTCGTATTCATCGGGAGTCTCGTCTTCTCGCGGGGGACTGGGTGGGAGGCGGATTGGGATCGAATTCGGATTAAGGAGCGCAGCGGTGCGCGTCAACGCGGGCGGAACGGGCCCCAAGCCGGTTCGCGCACATCGCCACCGGCGACGACCAGGCGTTGGCGAACGCGGGCGTCGGCCGACACCGCGAACAGCACACCGCGACCGCCTTCGCGCGCGGCGTACAGCACCATGCTGGCGTTCGGCGCGAAGCTGGGCGATTCGTCGAGCGAACCCGGCGACAACATGGACCAGCGCGGCGACCCCAGGCTGCGATCGAGCATCGCGATACGGTACACGTTGCCGCCGCCCTGCGCCACGGCCACTTTTTTGCCGTCGGACGACACGGTGGCCTTCGCGTTGTAACTGCCTTGAAACGTCACGCGCGTGGCGCTGCCGCCACCGGCGGGCGCTTGGTAAATCTGCGGGCGACCGCCGCGGTCGGAGGTGAAGTACAAGCTGGCGCCGTCCGCGCTCCACACCGGCTCGGTGTCGATGCCGAATTGGTTGGTGATTTGGGTCAGCGCGCGGCTGGCCAAATCCATCACGTAGATTTCCGGGTTGCCGCTCTTGGACAAGGCCATCGCCAATTTGCGGCCGTCGGGCGAGAAATTCGGCGCGCCGTTGATGCCTTTGAAACCGGCGACGGTTTCGCGCGCGCCGGTGGCGAGATCCTGCACCACGATCGAGGAATTGCCGCGCTCGAAACTGACGTAAGCCAGCTTGCGCCCGTCCGGGCTCCATGCCGGCGACAGCAACGGTTTATCGGAACGCACGATCGTCTGCGGGTTATAGCCGTCGGCGTCGGCCACCATCAACGCATAGCGCGCGTTCTTGCCGAGGCCGGTTTGCACGACGTAAGCGATGCGGGTCCAGAACGCGCCGCGCACACCGAGAATTTTTTCGTAGATCGCATCGGCGATCTGATGCGCGACTTCGCGCATCGCGTTCGCGCGCGTGGGCATCGCGAAACCGAGCAGGCGTTCTTGTTTCGCGGCGTCGAACAATTCGTATTCGATGCGATAACCGCCGTCGCCGGTATCGACGACGCGGCCGACGACGATGAAATCCTGACGCAAACGGCGCCAGAAATCGTATTGGATATCGGCGCCGCGGGTCGGACGTTGCGCCATGTCGCGTTCGGGCAAGGCGTTGAATTGGCCCGATCGCGCGAGGTCGCCGCGGATCACTTCGGCGACATCGGTGGTCGGCGCCGTCGCGTTGCCCTCGTACGGCATCGGCACCACCGCGATCGGCAGGGCCGAGGCGTTGCCGCCGATGATGTCGATCTCCAAGCCCTTCTGTTGCGCGGCGGCAGCGAAGGCGAACATCGCGATGAACAGCGCGACGAGCGCTTGACCCGCCGAGCGGCGGATGGGCGCGTGCGCGGAGGACAGGCGGCGTATCACGGAGAAAGGGATTGCTGAGAAACGGAAAGCGGTCATCGAGTATCCGGAAGCAGAAGGTGCGGGCGACATCCGAGGCGAACTCGCGGGAGGGCTAAGCTTCGCCGGGAACGTGCCCGCAAAGATGAACGGGGGCGGACTTGCGGCGGAAATAGACCCGCAAGTCTTTGATCTTAATGAAACTCTTACACGAAAACGGGCGGAAAGTCGGTGCGTCACCGATCTTCGGCCTGGAAATTCAGGATCAGCGTCCGCTGAAACGACTTTTCGAAGCCCGCATACGGCAACGGCTGCGCTTTGAGCACCGCCGCTTCGACCGAGCGCTTGCCGAGTTCGTCGTAGGGACAGCTCGTATCCACCTGCGCATCGATCACCTCGCCGCCAGGCAATTGGCGGATCACGATGCGGCAGCGCTGGCTGGGCAGAATGTTGTCGGGGCGCACCCAATTGCGGCGGATCGCCTCGGCGATGGCTTTCGCGTAAGCCGCGCTGGGGTCGGTTTCGCTGCCGCGATTGCCGGCCGGCGGCGCACCGGCGGCGGCGTCCGACGCCTGCTGGGCGCGGCGATCCGCCAATTGCCGTAGACGCTCTTCCGACAGCGACGCTTGCCGCGCGGCTTCGGCGCGCTGGCGGCGAATATCGGCCAATTGTTGTTGCCGTTGACGCTCCATCTCGCTCAGCCGCTTCTGCTCGATCTCTTCCTGCGTCTCGCGGTTTTCGGTCAGGTCGCGCTGGCCCTGCATGCGCTTGGCCTCTTGCTCCTTCTCGGCGGCGGCGTCGGACGGCGCATCGGGCGCGACCTCCTCTTGCTGCGTTTCGTCGGGATCGGGCACTTGCTCCTGCGGCTGCAGTTGCTGCTCGGGTGGCGTTTCTTCGACGACGAGTTCTTCCAGCGCCTCGGGCAATTCCTCCGGCGGCGGGATCTCGTCCTGCGGCGTTTCGATCGGTTCGGCCAGCGGTTCGGGCGCACGCTGCAGCGCGCTGCGCATGCTGGCCGAGAGCGCGTTGAGATTCACCACGTCGGCTTGGATCGGTTCGCCCGCCGACGCCGAGTCCTGCCCCGGCCACAAGGCCGCGACCAGGAAAAACGCCAGCAATATCGCGTGCAGCAGCAGCGCGAAGGCGATGGCGTAGGTGGTGTCGGCGCCGGTTTCGCGCATCAGCGACCTTCCGCGGGCAAGCTCACCAAACTGACCTTGCCGATGCCCGCGTCCTTGATCAAATCGATGCCGGACATGATGGTTTGGTAGCGGGCGTCGCGCGCGCCGTTGACCAGGACGACCGCGTTCGGATTTTGGCGTCCGATCGCGCCCAACTCGGCGACCAAATCGCCCGCGCTCACGCTGCGATTCTTGCCGCGATCGAGCATCAACGCGTATCGGCCATCGGCATAAATGCTGACGACGATGGGATCTTTCGGGCTTTCCAGCGATTTGGCCCGCGATTTGGGCAAATCGATATCGGTGCCGAGATTCAGCAGCGGCGCGGTGACCATGAAGATGATCAGCAGCACCAGCATCACGTCGATGTACGGCACGACGTTGATCTCGGCTTTGAGCGCCTTGCGTTTACGGCTGCGGCTGCGGCGGGCGATGGAAGTGGCCATGACGATCTCGTGCGGTAGACGGACTCAACGTCCGTCCTGCGGAAGCGGGGTCGCGATGCGGCGATGCGAATCGCGAGCGCGGCGTTCGCGAATGGGGTTCACGCCTGCTCGTCGACGTGCGCCTGACGCTGCAGGATCGAGGAAAACTCCTCGGTGAACGTGTCGTAGCGGTTGCCGATGCGTTCGACCCGCGTGGCGAAACGGTTGTAGGCCCAGACCGCCGGGATCGCGGCGAACAAGCCCATCGCGGTGGCCAGCAGCGCCTCGGAAATGCCCGGAGCGACCGTGGCGATGGTGGCTTCCTGCATCTTCGCCAGGCCGTGGAAGGACATCATGATGCCGAGCACGGTGCCGAACAGGCCGACGTAGGGGCTGATCGAGCCGACGTTGGCGAGGAATTCCAGATTGTGTTCGAGGCTGTCGAGTTCGCGCGAGGCGGTGGCGCGCATCGCCCGCTGGGCGCCTTCGAGCTGCGAACGCGCGTCCATGCCGCGACGCTGACGCACGCGGTTGAACTCGCGCAGGCCCGCTTCGAAGATCGCTTCCATGCCGCCGATTTGCTGTTTGCGCGCGGCCACTTCGGTGTAGAGCCGGCCGAGGTCCGCGCCGGACCAGAACCGCTCCTCGAAACCGTCGGCTTCGCGCTGGGCGCGATCGAGAATGCGTTTCTTCCTGAAGATGATGAACCACGAGGCCATCGACGCCAGCAGCAACAGCGCCATCACCAGTTGCACCGGGATGCTCGCATCGAGGATCAACTGCAGGTAATTGATGCCTTGCCCGGCCTCGACGACCGAGGTCGACGCGGCGTCGGACGCAGTGCCGGCGGCAGCCTGCAGCGCGATCGGAAATGGATTCATCGACACGTACTCCAAATCAACACAAAGAGATGGTTCAACACAAAGTCTGGCTTGCCGCGGGCATCGTCAGCGCGAAACGTCCGGGCTCAGCATCGAACGAAACAGCGCCGACAGCACGGGCGGAATCGGCTTGGGTTTGAAATCGGCGGCGCTCAAGGCCGCGATCCGCACCTCCGCTTCGACCAAAGGCCGACCGTCGCGCTCGACGACTTGATCCAACACCGCGCTGGCGTGGCGGCATTCGCGCACCGCGACCGACACGCGCAACGCATCGTCCAGCCGCGCTGGTTTGCGAAAATCGATCCGCATCTCGCGCACGACGAACACCAGATCGTACTCGGCGCGCAGAAGTTCCTGCCCGTAACCCTGCGCACGCAGCCATTCGGTCCGCGCCCGCTCCATGAACGCGAGATATTGCGCGTGGTACACCACGCCGCCCGCATCGGTATCTTCCCAGTAAACGCGGCAAGCGTGCGTGAATGGAGCGTTCATGTCGGGCGTCGAAGGCATAACCGGGAAAGTAACGGACGAGGCGCGTGATGCGGATGTGAAACCGAGCGGATGCGAAACCCAGTGGATGTGAAGCCGAAGCGCGGCTCAACGCGCGTCAGGCGTGAACAGATCCTCGCGTCGTCGCGGGGTCAGCCCCAAGTGCCGATACGCCTTTTGCGTGGCGATCCGTCCGCGCGCGGTGCGAGCCAAAAACCCTTGTTGGATCAGATAGGGTTCGATCACGTCCTCCAGCGTGCCGCGCTCTTCGCTGAGCGCAGCCGCCAACGACTCCACGCCGACCGGCCCGCCGTCGAAATTCTCGATGATCAGCAACAGCAAACGGCGGTCGAGATCGTCGAAGCCTTCCGGGTCCACTTTCAGCATCTTCATCGCTGCGTCGGCGACCTCGCGATCGATATGCCCCGCGGCTTTGACCTGGGCGAAATCGCGCACCCGACGCAACAGTCGGTTGGCGATACGCGGCGTGCCGCGCGAACGGCGCGCGATCTCGCCCGCGCCCTCGGCTTCGCAGGCGATGCCCAGAATCTGCGAAGAACGGCGCACGATGCGGGTCAATTCCTCGGCGCTGTAGAACTCCAAACGCTGGACGATGCCGAAACGGTCGCGCAGCGGCGCGGTGAGCAAACCGGCGCGGGTGGTCGCGCCGATCAGCGTGAACGGCGGCAGGTCGAGCTTGATCGAACGCGCGGCCGGGCCCTCGCCGATCATGATGTCGATCTGAAAGTCTTCCATCGCCGGGTACAGCACTTCCTCCACGACCGGCGACAAACGATGGATCTCGTCCACGAACAGCACGTCGTGCGGCTGCAGATTGGTCAGCAGCGCGGCCAGATCGCCGGCCTTTTCGATCACCGGCCCGGAGGTCGCGCGCAAATTCACGCCCAATTCGTTGGCGATGACATGGCTCAGCGTGGTCTTGCCCAGACCCGGCGGACCGAAGATCAGCACATGATCCAGCGCTTCGCCGCGCTGTTTGGCGGCCTCGATATAAATCGACATCTGCTCGCGCACCGGCTGCTGGCCGAGATACTCGTCCAGACGCTTGGGACGGATGCTGGCGTCGGCCAGTTCGTCCTCGCGCGTAGCGTCGGCGGCGATGATGCGGTCTGAAGTCATGCGGGCATTATGCCGGCCCCGCGCGACAGCGGAGCATTCCTAACCATATCGACCTCGTGGGGTGCATCAGCCGAAGGCATCATATGCCGCTTGACTCGATCGGCAGGAAGCGAGCCCGACCGTAGTCTCGAGCCCCCTCTCCTCGTGCAACTCCGTCTTTTCGTGCCGTTTCCCTCCCCCGTGCAGTTCCCCTCTCCCCGTGCCGCGCACGGGGAGAGGGTGGCCGAAGGCCGGGCGAGGGGCGCTCTTCGCAACGCCTCGTAGCGACCGACTCCTCACGCTGTCTTCGCTCCTTATCCGACGCTGCGCGCCACCTTCGTTCGGCTCTCGCGCGCTGCGCTAGACTCGAATCCGCACGGGGCATGACGCCCCGCGCGGAGCGATAGCGCGAGGGGACGTGGATGCAGGACGAACAGGATCGGATCGACCCGAAGGACATGACGCCGGAGCAGGCGTATGCCGAAGCGCTGCGGCGGATTGAGGCGGCGGCGGCGAGTGGGCAGGACTGGTTGGATCTGGGCGATCTTCCGCTGGATGCGATTCCGCCAGAGATCGGGCGGCTGGCGAGTCAACTGCGGCAACTCGGGTTGGGTATATACGGGTACGACACTCAGCAGGCAGATTGGACGTACGACAGCGAGAGGCGTTCGACTTCTCGAAGCTTCAACGATCTTCGCCCACTCAGCGGCCTTGCTGCCCTTCAGTTCTTGGACATGAACGGGTGCGCTCAACTCGCGTCGCTCGAACCTATCGCGAGACTGACCGCGCTGCAGTCGCTAAACGTAAGCGAGTGCTGGGAAATCACGTCGCTCAAACCCATCGCGGGACTTACCGCGCTGCAGTCGCTGGACGTGAAAAGGTGCCCGCGAATCAGGTCGCTCGCTCCCCTCGCGGGACTTACCGCGCTGCAGTCGCTGGACATGAGTCGTTGCTTTCAAATCACGTCGCTCGAACCCCTCTCGGGACTCTCAGCGCTGCAGTTGCTGGACGTGAACGGGTGCGGTCGAATCACGTCGCTCGAACCCCTCGCAGGGCTCACCGCACTGCGGTCGCTAATCATTAGACATTGCTATCGAATCACGTCACTCGAACCTATCGCGAGACACGCCGAGCTAAAGTCTTTGGACATTAGAGGTTGCAATCGACTCACGTCGCTTGAACCCATCGCGGAACTCACCGCGCTGCAGTCGCTGGACATGAGTCGTTGCTATCAAATCACCTCGCTCAAACCCATCGCGGAACTCACCGCGCTGCTGTCGCTAAACGTAAACAATTGCAAGAAAATCACGTCGCTCGAACCCATCACGGAACTCACCGCGCTGCAGTCGCTGGACATGTGTCGTTGCTATCAAATCACGTCACTCGAACCTATTGCAGAGCTAACCGCACTTCAGTCGCTGCACGTGAGCTGGTGCAATCAACTCACGTCACTCGAACCCATCGCCGGCCTCACCGCGCTGCAGTCACTGGACGTGAGCTACTGCAAGCAACTCACGTCGCTCGACCCCATCGCTGGCCTAAACTCACTGAAGACCTTGAATTTATATGGAGTTCCAATTTCACAAAACTTGACCACAGAGGTATTGTTGCATCAGTGGCCAGCCCTCTCGGTGCTTATCACCGATCGCCTTCATGCGGCGCCGCCCGAAGTAGTGTCTTCCAGATATGACAACTGCCTCCCTCGCCTTATTCCCTGGTGGCACGACCTACAACAAGGCGAAGCCGACTCCCACGAACTCAAACTCTTTATCCTCGGCAACGGCCGTGTCGGCAAGTCCGAGCTGTTGCGTCGCCTGCGCGGCGATGCCTTCCACGGCGATCTGCCCTCCACCCACGGCATCCAGCTCGACCGCTTCGAGGTGTGCAGGCATTACGACGACCGTCCGATCTTCCTTAATGCCTGGGACTTCGGCGGGCAGGATGTCTATCTGGGCACGCACGCCCTGTTTCTGAAATCGCGGGCGATCTTCGTGTTGGCCTGGCATCCGGACATGGAGACCGATGCGCCTTACACCGAGGCCGTGAGCGGGTTGGAAATGCGCCACCGGCCGCTGCAGTACTGGTTGGACTACATCCATTCGCTGGCCGGCGACGAGGCGCGGGTGATCGTGGTGCAAACTCAATGCGCGCGCGAAAGCGACGAGGCCGCGCCGCCGCTGAAGAATACCGAGTGCTTGGCCTGGTATCGGCCGACGATCAGTTGCGCCAGCCAGGACGATGGCGTGGACAGCCTGCGCGACCTGCTGAAGCGCGCCGCGCGGCATCGGCTGGAAACGCCAGCGCCGCCACGGATGCCGGCCAGTTGGCTGGCGGTGCGCGACCGGCTGGTCGCACTGCGCGAGACCGACCGCACCATCGACCGCGCGCGCTTCGACGCGATCTGCGCCGACACCCATCACGGCGCCTCGTCGGAGGCGCTGCTGCACTATCTGCATCAGGCTGGCGATGTCTTCCATCAGCCCGGCCTGTTCGGCGATGCCATCGTGCTGGATCAGCAGTGGGCGCTGGACGGCATCTACACCCTGTTCGATCGCGGCCGGGTCTTGCCGCTGCTGCGCGGGCATAACGGCATCTTCGCGCCAGAGATGCTGGACGCATTGGCCTGGAACGATCA
Source organism: Lysobacteraceae bacterium (assembly GCA_017990865.1). Classification (GTDB taxonomy): domain Bacteria; phylum Pseudomonadota; class Gammaproteobacteria; order Xanthomonadales; family Xanthomonadaceae; genus Lysobacter_I. The sequence continues at coordinate 5,548 of JAGNNB010000027.1, read as the reverse complement.
CTACAGCACGAAAGAACAGGCGCTGCTGCTGTCGATGATGGCGAGTTGCGACCTGATCTTTCCGGTTCATCAGTGGGACGAGACGCGTTACTACGTGATGATCGATGCCCTGCCGGATGCATCGGCCAGTGCAAACCGGATCGCGATGGTCTGGCCGGCCGACGCGCCGGCCGTCGAAGCCGTTGCCGACTACGCCTTCCTGCACGATGGCGTGCTGCGCGCGCTGTTGGCCCGCATCGGCCACTTGGCCGGCCGCGATGCGGTGTACTGGCGCCATGGCGTCTGCCTGTACGACGCCGGCACCGCCTGCCGCGCTCGCATCGATACCGAACAACGCGCCGATGGCTCGGGCCTTGTGCGCATGCGCGCGACCGGGCGGGACGCGGAAGCGCTGTGCGAGCGTCTCGTCGCCTTGCTGAAAGACATTCGGATCGGCGAACCGCCGAAGATCACGCGCGACGACGCCTCCGGACCCTCGGCGCCGCCGCGCCATTCATCGCAAGGAGAGCGCGACATGCTGCAACCCGCCCCGATCCCGCCGCTGCCTGGCCAGAAACCGGCGGTGTACTTCTCGTACGCCTGGGGCGGTGACGACCGAAAGGATCTGAAGGCGTTCGCGGTGCGGTTGCATCGCTCATTGGAGGACGAATTCGATGTGCGCCGCGACGAGGACGCCACGCGCCCGGGTGACCGTATCAGCGAGTTCATGCGCGAGATCGGGCGCGGGACGCGGGTGCTGGTCCTGTTGAGCGACAAGTACGTGCGCTCGGCGAATTGCATGCAGGAACTGAGCTATTTGTATGACCGCCACCGGGCCGACCGGCACGGCCTGGACGATCACGTGCTGCCGCTGATCGTCGACAAGGATTTCCGCTGCGGCACCGAACAACGGCTCGGTTATGTGCGCCACTGGAAGAATGAACTCGCCCGCCTGAAAGCACTGACGGTTGGCCTGGAACCTCATGAGTGCCTGTCCGCGTTCGAAGAGATTCAGGCGATCAACCGCTTCGTCGGCATGACCGATCAGGTGCTGAAATTCATGGGCGATGTGCTGATGCCGCGCGGGGACGATCTTCCGAGTGAAGACTTCGCGGCGGTGAAAGCGGCGCTGCGCCGGCTGGGCGGAGAGTAGGGTCAAGCATCGTGCCATACCGCCTAGGCTATCGACGCTTCCAATCGAACACCGAGGCGATTTGCGGCCCTGTTCGAGCACAATCAGCAGCGCTCATCACCGCTGCCGGCGGCGCTAAAGAAGGCGACTGTCAAAGGGGAGGCAATTTAGGACAACCGGGGCGATCGATCTCTTCGGCCCCTCATCCGGCGCTGCGCGCCACCTTCTCCCCGCTGCGCGGGGAGAAGGAAAATGATGGCTTATTACATCGCGCGTGAATCGCAGCACGTAGAAAAGAGCGTGCGATCCGCCGCCGAGGGCATCAAATCTGCACCTGCGCGCCGAGTTCGACCAAGCGATTGCCTGGGATACGGAAGAAATTGGTGGCCGATGCGGCGTTGCGGTGCATCAGCACGAACAATTTATCGCGCCAGATCGGCATGCCGCGGTGGGCGCTGGCGATCACGGTTTCGCGGCTGGCGAAATAGGTGGTGTCCATCGGGTCGAAATAAATGCCGCCCTTGTCGCAACTGCGCATCAGCGCCAGCGGCACGTCGGGCGTCTCCATGAAGCCGTAGCGGATGAGGACGCGATAGAAGTCGTTGCCGATCGATTCGATCTTGAGCTGCTTGTCTTTTTGCACGTACGGCACGTTCAGCGTTTCCACCGTCAGAAACACATTGCGTTCGTGCAGCACTTTGTTGTGCTTGAGATTGTGCATCAGCGCGTGCGGCACCACGGCTTTGTCGGCGGTCAGGAAGACGGCTGTGCCCGGCACGCGCACCGGCGGCGCCAGCATCAAACCGGGCAGGAAGCTGTCGAGCTGGATGCCTTCCTTGCGGATCTCCGCCTGCAGCAGTTTGCGGCCGCGGCGCCAGGTGCGCATCATCGTGAACGCGCTGATGCCGATGAAGAGCGGCACCCAGGCGCCGATGCCCGAAGCGAGTTTCGCGCCGTTGGCGAAGAGGAACGCGCAGTCGATGACGAAGAACATGGCGCAGAGCGGCAGCACCCAGCGCCGCGAATCCGGCCAGCGGGTGTAGGCGACGATCGCCAGCAACAAGGTGTCGATGAGCATGGTGCCGGTGACGGACAAACCGTACGCGGTCGCCAACGCGCTGGAACTACCGAAGCCGATCGTCAACATCACCACCGCCGCGAACAGCATCCAGTTGATCGACGGCACGTAAATTTGGCCGATCGTGTCTTTCGAGGTGTATTTGATCGCCAAACGCGGCACGTAGCCGAGTTGAATCGCTTGGCGCGCGACCGAGAACGCGCCGGTGATCACCGCTTGCGACGCCACCGCGGCGGCGATCGTCGCCAACACCAGCATCGGTACCTGCGCCCACTGCGGGATCGACATATAAAACGGATTGACGACCGCCGCCGGGTTCTGCAGCAGCAACGCGCCTTGACCGTAGTAATTCAGCACCAATGCCGGCAACACGAAACCGAACCAACCCCAGCGGATCGGCGCTTTGCCGAAGTGGCCGAGATCGGCGTACAGCGCTTCGCCGCCGGTGACGGTGAGCACCACCGCGCCGAGAATCAACACTGCATGCCAGTTGTGGGTCGCGAAGAAATGCCAGGCCCAGTACGGATTCATCGCTTTGAGCACGATCGGGTTTTGGAGGATGTTGTAAACGCCCAGCGCGGCGATCACCACGAACCACGTGATCATGATCGGTCCGAACGCCTTGCCGACCTTCGCCGTGCCGAAGCGCTGGAATGCGAACAATCCGGTGAGAATCACGAGACTGATCGGCAACACCCACTGTTTGAACACCGGCGAGATCACTTCGAGCCCTTCCACCGCGCCGAGCACGGTGATCGGTGGCGTGATCATGCCGTCGCCGAAGAACAGCGCCGCGCCGAAGATGCCGAGAATGCCGACCGTGTAACTCATGCGCGAGCCTTTTTTCAGGCTGCGCTGCGCCAGTGCGGTCAAGGCCATGATGCCGCCCTCGCCTTCGTTGTCGGCGCGCATGATGACGATCACGTACTTGAGCGTCACCACCAGCAACAGCGACCAGAAGCCGAGCGACAGCAAACCTTTGACCGTCGCCGCATCGGGCGTCAACCCGAAATGCGGGTGGAACATTTCCTTGATGGTGTACAGCGGGCTGGTGCCGATGTCGCCGAAGACGACGCCGACCGCGCCCGCGACCAAGGCGACCATGCCCGCACGGCCGTGCCCGCCGCCGTGCGATTGGCCGTCGGTGGAGGACGAGGAAGAAGTTTGGCTCATGAGAGTGCGGACCTAGTGGCGGTGGCGCGATGTGTCGATGCGACGCACTCAGCGGAGTGCGGACTGTAGCGCTTTGCGGATGATGGTGGCGGCATCGTCACCGCTCACGGTGGCGTCGCGGGCCATTTTCGCCGCTTCGGCGGGTTTATAGCCCAGTTGCAGCAAGGCGCTGGTCGCTTCGGAGGTGGCGTCGGCGCCGACCGGCAAGGCCCCACCGCCCACGCCGACCAAGTCGGCGGCGCGATCGCGCAATTCCACCACGATGCGTTCGGCGGTTTTCTTGCCGATGCCCGGGATGCGCGTCAGCGCGGTGACATCGCCGACCTGAACCAAACGCGCGAATTCCTCGACGCTGGCGCCGGACAGCACCGCGAGCGCGATTTTCGCGCCGATGCCGCTGACTTTCTGCACGTCGCGGAACAAACGGCGCTCGTTCTCGCGCAGAAAACCGTACAGCGAGACGCTGTCTTCCTTCTGCGCGTAATGCGTGAACAGCGTCACTTCGCGGCCGAGCTCCGGCAAGTCGTAGAACGTGCTCATCGGCGCTTCCAACTCGTAGCCGACGCCGTGCACGTCCACGACCAGCCACGGAGGCTGTTTATGAATCAGAGTGCCTTTGAGACGACCGATCATCGGGGGGCTCCGCAACGGGAATGGGGAATCGGGAATCGGGAATCGGAAGAGCGAACAGCAGATTCATCGCTGCGCTCGGGACGACAGCCGCTTTTGCTTCGACGATTCCCCATTCCCCATTCCCGATTCCCGGCTTTCCGATTCCCGATTCCCAATTCCCGATTCCCGACCTTTCGATTCACGGCTGTCATCCTTTCCTCCACGCTTGCCGCGCGGTGACGCCCAGGCGCTTCGCGGTGGCGCGCACATGGGCGTGGGTGATGGCGACGGCCAGCGCGTCGGCGGCATCGGCCTGCAATTTGCCTTTGATGTTCAGCATCAAACCGACCATATGCTGGATCTGCGCCTTGTCCGCGCCGCCGGTGCCGACCACCGCGAGTTTGATCTCTTTCGCCGCATATTCGTGAACGGGGAGGTCGCGCATCACCGCTGCGCACAGCGCTGCGCCGCGCGCGTGACCGAGCTTGAGCGCCGAATCGGCGTTGCGCGCCATGAAGATTTTTTCGACCGCGACTTCGGCCGGCGCGTACAGATCGATCGCTTCGCCCAAAGCGCGCAGCAAACGCTTCAAACGCAGCGGAAACTGCTCGCGCAACGCGTCGGCGCTCAGTTCGTCGTCGCCTTTCAACAAGTCGATCGGACCATGGAACACATGCGTCATCTTGCCCGCCGCATCGACATCGACGATACCCACGCCGGTACGCTGCGAACCCGGATCGATACCGAGAATGCGCACAACGCCGCTCACGGCGACGGGAATCGGACATCGGGAATCGGGAATCGTCAAAGCGTGGCTCAGAAGCAGGAAATCGAAGAGCCGGGAATCGGGAATCGGGAATCGGGAATCGTCGAAGCAAAAGCGGCTGTCATCCCGAGCGCAGCGAGGGACCTGCTGTTCGCTCTGACGATTCCCGATTCCCGATTCCCCATTCCCGCCTTACGCATACGCATCCGCGCCGAGTTCGGCGTTGTGGGCGACGCTCTGCACGTCGTCGAGGTCTTCCAACCACCGCAGCAGTTTCACCACTTGTTGCGCGGTGTCGCCGGAGACCGGGCTGTCGTTGTCGGCGCGCAGCGTCACTTCGGCGATGTCGGCCTTCAAACCGGCCGCGTCCATCGCCGCTTTCACGTCGGCGAAGGCGTCGGGCGAGGTCAACACATCGATCGCGCCGTCTTCGGGATAGACCACCACATCGTCGGCGCCCGCGTCGATCGCGGCTTCCGTTATTTTTTCCTCGTCGGCGCCGCTCGCGAACGACAACACGCCGAGCTTCTTGAACATGAACGACACCGAGCCCTCGGTGCCGAGATTGCCGCCGAATTTGCTGAAGGCGTGGCGCACATCGGCGACGGTGCGGACTTTGTTGTCGGTAAGGCAATCCACGATCACCGCGACGCCGCCGGGCGCATAGCCCTCGTAACGCACCTCTTCGTATTCGACGCCTTCGAGTTCGCCGGTGGCTTTCTTGATCGCGCGTTCGATCGCGTCCTTCGACATGTTGACGCCGAGCGCCTTGTCGACTGCGCTGCGCAGGCGCGGATTGCCGGCCGGA
>JAGNNB010000347.1 GCA_017990865.1 Lysobacteraceae bacterium | reverse complement strand
CCTGGACCGACAGCTACGGATCGATCCTGCCGTTGATGGCGGCGCGTTGGTCGCCGGACGGGGATTGAGCGGGCATCGCCGGTCGTAGTGCGTGCTCCATGTCGTATACAGCGCATTTCGCGATCGCGTATCCATGCGACGAACAACTGAATGACGAAACGACGAAGCCCGCCATACGGCGGGCTTCGCGTAACCGATACGAACTGGCTTGCAAGGCAAGCCCGAGCGGGCCGGATTTAAACGGCGAGATTACTCGCCGGCCAAACCCTCGCCTTCGGCCACGGCCTTCATCGACAAGCGGATGCGGCCCTGCTTGTCCACTTCCAGCACCTTGACCTTCACCACGTCGCCTTCCTTGAGCTTGTCGCCGACTTTCTCGACGCGCTCGTTGGAGATTTGTGAGACGTGAACCAAGCCGTCCTTGCCCGGAAGGATGGTGACGAAGGCGCCGAAGTCCATGATCTTCGCGACCTTGCCTTCGTAGATGCGGCCCGGCTCGACGTCGGAGGTGATCTGCTCGATGCGCGCCTTCGCGGCCTGCGCGGCGGCGGCATTGACCGACGCGATGATGATCGTGCCGTCGTCCTGAATGTCGATCTGCGTGCCGGTTTCCTTGGTGATGCCCTGGATCGTGGCGCCGCCCTTGCCGATCACTTCGCGGATCTTGTCCGGATGGATCTTGATGGTCAGCAGACGCGGCGCGAACTCGGACAGCTCGGCGCGCGGCGCGGTGAGCGCATGCGCCATTTCGCCGAGGATATGCAGACGACCCTGCTTGGCCTGCGCCAGCGCGGTCTTCATGATCTCTTCGGTGATGCCCTGAATCTTGATGTCCATCTGCAGCGCGGACACGCCGTTCGCCGTACCGGCGACCTTGAAGTCCATGTCGCCGAGGTGGTCTTCATCGCCAAGGATGTCGGACAGCACGACGAAATCGTCGCCTTCCTTCACCAAGCCCATCGCGATGCCCGCGACCGGCGCTTTGATCGGCACGCCGGCGTCCATCAACGACAGCGAGCTGCCGCAGACCGAGGCCATCGAGGACGAACCGTTCGATTCGGTGATTTCCGAGACGACGCGGATGGTGTACGGGAATTCTTCCATCGACGGCATCACCGCGAGCACGCCGCGCTTGGCGAGACGGCCGTGACCGATTTCGCGACGCTTCGGACCCATCATGCGGCCGGCTTCGCCGACCGAGTACGGCGGGAAGTTGTAATGGAACAGGAAGTGTTCTTTGTATTCGCCGGAGACGGCATCGATGATCTGGCCGTCGCGCGCGGTGCCCAGCGTGGTGACCACGATCGCCTGGGTTTCGCCGCGAGTGAACAACGCCGAGCCGTGGACGCGCGGCAGCACGCCGACTTTCGAGGCGATCGGGCGCACGGTGTCGAGCGCGCGACCATCGATGCGGACCTTGGTGCTGAGCACCGAGCCGCGCATGGTCTGGTATTCGAGCTCGCCGAATTCCTTCGACGCTTCGGCACCGTTCCAGCCATTGGCTTGGATCGTGTCGCACAAACCGGCCATCACGTCTTTCTTCAACGCCGAGATCGCGTCGCGACGGGCCAGCTTGTCGCGGATCTGGAAGGCGGCGCCCAGACGGTCGCCGATCGCGGCTTTGAGCGCATCGATGAGCGCGGCGTTCTTCGCAGGCGCCTGCCAATCCCACTTGGGCTTGCCGGCTTCGGCGACGAGTTCGTTGATCGTGTCGATCGCGATCTGCATCTGCTTGTGGCCGAACACGACCGCGCCCAGCATCACTTCTTCCGACAGTTCCTTCGCTTCCGATTCCACCATCAGCACGGCGTTCTTGGTGCCGGCGACGACGAGTTCGAGGTCGCTATCGGCCAGTTCGGCGGCCGTCGGGTTGAGCAGGTATTCGCCGTTCTTGTAGCCGACCTTCGCGGCGCCGATCGGGCCGTCGAACGGCGCGCCGGTCAGGGCGAGCGCGGCGGAAGCGCCGATCAACGCCGGGATATCGCCGTCGACTTCCGGGTTCATCGACATGACGGTCGCGATGATTTGGACTTCGTTGCGGAAGTCTTCCGGGAACAGCGGACGGATCGGACGGTCGATCAGACGCGAGATCAGGGTTTCCTTTTCGGTCGCACGGCCTTCGCGCTTGAAGAAGCCGCCCGGGATACGGCCGCCGGCATAGAACTTCTCTTGATAGTCGACGGTGAGCGGGAAGAAATCCTGCCCTTCGCGCGCGGTCTTGGCGGCGACGGCGGTCACCAGCACCACGGTGCCTTCGACCGACACCATTACCGCGCCGCCCGCTTGGCGGGCGATTTCGCCGGTTTCGAGCACGACGGTGTGCTTGCCGTATTGGAAACTCTTGGTCACTTTTGCCACGTTGGAATGTCCTCGAAAAAACTTGACGATGAACCGACCGAAGCCCCTGCCCCGAGCCGGGTGGCCGCGCAATGCGGCCGTGACGCGATGAACGAATGAAATTTGTTGGTCATGCGCCGATCGAATGGCGCGATGGATACCGAAGCTCGAAAAGGCCAGCGGCGGAACCGACGGCGATCGAACGAAACCACGAACGACTTCCGGCTCCCGAAAACGAAACCGCGGCGCATCGCTGCGCCGCGGTGGGTCTGGTGCTTAGCGGCGCAGACCGAGTTTTTCGATCAGAGCCTTGTAACGTTCGGCATCTTTACGATGCAGATAATCGAGCAAGCTGCGACGACGGTTGACCATCTTCAGCAGGCCGCGACGGCTGTGGTGGTCCTGCTTGTGGGCCTTGAAGTGGTCGGTCAACTGCACGATGCGCGCGGTGAGCAGGGCGACCTGCACTTCCGGCGAACCGGTATCGTTGGCGCCGCGCTTATGCGCTTCGATGACTTGAGCGGAATCGATGGACATGGAAAGCCTCTAGACGCGGGAACGGCAGGAACGCGGCGCGAGGATCGCTCGAATCGAGCGCGGCTCGCGACGGCACCGCCTGGGCCGCCTGGGATGGAAAGGAAAGCTCGCCGGGGAACGCCCCTGGAAAGCCCCGGGATTATAGCCCGCGCATCCCTACCCAACAAGGCGTGATGCGACCAACGCCGGACCGAGACCGTCGCGACACGGAAACCATGGCATCGCTCGCGAGACCGGCCAAGGCGCATCCTCACCCTGATTCGGCCGACTCGCCGCTTCCGTGCTGGACAAACGATCGTTCAGGCACTTCATCGACCCCAAAGATGCCGATGGTCGGCCGCCACCACCCCACAGCGATCGGACGACTGCGGGGTGTACCAGCCGTGGAGACCAGTTGTTTCAGTCCTTGGCGTTCGTCGATTCGGACCTGGGCTTCCCGCCGAGTTGCTTCAACGCCTGAGCCATCCCTTCCATCTTGCCGCTGAGCGCCAAGCGCCAGCCCTGGGGCGTCTTGTTCAGGGTCACCACTTCCATCTGCGTGATCGACAGGCCCATCGCAGCGGCTTTGTTGCGCACCACCATGTGCATGCGGTCCGGCCCTTCGGCCACGCCGCCCAGCACCTCCTGACTTTCGAGCGAGCCGCCCGCAGTCTGCATGATGCTCGACATCAAACCGGCGAAAAACGCCTGATCGCTCATCGATTTCAGCGACGCGGGCGAGGCGCCGTCGCCGAAGAACATGGTCGCGACGCCCGCGCCGTCTTCCGATTCGAGGATCGGCGCCAGCATGTCCCGCAGTTGCGTCAATGCGGCCGGATCGAAGGCATCGGCGGCGGAGGTCCACTCGCCGGCTTTCATGCGGCGGAAGGATTCATGCAGCACCGCTTCCGGGGTGGCGTCGGGCCTGAGCTCAGCGGCCCACAGCGGCGCCGCATTCGCGATGCACAGTGCGACCGTGAGCACCAAGGCGGTGAGCGGTCGGCGGATGAAACGTTTCATTCGAATTTCCTTCATGACGGATGCGAAACGAAGATGCGCTGCGGCAGCAGCATGCCGTGTTCGTCGATTTCGGCCAAGCCATGCGCGCGGCCTTCGCCGTCGAACACCGCGCAAACGCCCGCGGCGCTTTGCGTGGACAG
>JAGNNB010000346.1 GCA_017990865.1 Lysobacteraceae bacterium | reverse complement strand
GCACCACTGTCGGTACGCTCACGATCAAAGCCGCGAAACTGCGCGGCGTCGAATCCAACGGCATGTTGTGCTCGGCGAAAGAACTCGGCATCGATGCCGACGCCTCCGGTTTGTTGGAATTGCCGGCCGATGCGCCGGTGGGCGCGGCGCTCGCCGATTATCTCGGTTTGCCCGATGCCGCGATCGAATTGAAACTCACGCCCAATCGCGCCGACTGTTTCGGCGTGCGCGGTATCGCTTTCGACGTGGCAGCCGCGCTCGGTAGCGAAGTCGAAGCCTTCGACGCCGCGCCGTTGCCCGCGCGCAGCGACGCGACATTGCCGGTCGAATTGCATGCCGGCGCCGATGCGCCCCGTTACGTCGGTCGCATTGTCGAAGGCGTGAACGCCTCCGCGCCCACGCCGCTATGGATGGCCGAACGTTTGCGTCGCAGCGGCGTGCGCCCGATCAGTTTCCTCGTGGACGTGACGCAGTACGTGATGCTCGAACTCGGGCAACCGATGCACGCGTTCGATCGCGATCTGCTGCGCGGCCCGGTGGGCGTACGGCGCGCGCGCGCGCGCGAAACGGTGACATTGCTCGACGGTCGCAATGCCGCGCTCGACGAAGAATTCCTGGTCATCACCGACGCCGATCGCGTCGTCGCCCTGGCCGGCATCATGGGCGGTCACGACACGCGCGTGACCGACGCCACCCGCAACGTGTTCCTCGAGGCCGCGCACTTCGCGCCGGCCGCGATCGTCGGCCGCAGCCGCAAACTCGGCATGCATACCGACGCGGGCCATCGTTTCGAGCGCGGCGTCGATCCGGAACTGCCGCGCATCGCGGTCGAATACGCGACCAAGCTCATTCTCGACATCGCCGGTGGCGTGCCCGGCCCGGTGGTCGAAGCGGTGCGCGAAGCCGATCTGCCCAAGCCGCAGACCATCGCGCTGCGTCGCGAGCGTCTCGCGCGCGTGCTCGGCGTGCGCGTGGCCGATAGCGAGGTCGAACGCATTCTGCGCGCGCTCGGTTTGGGCGTGACGAACGCCGCCAATGGATGGACGGTGACCGCGCCGACTCGCCGTTTCGATCTCGCGATCGAAGAAGACCTGATCGAAGAGATCGCGCGTATCCACGGCTACGACGCCATCCCGACCACGCTGCCCGCAGGTGCCGCGCGCGTGGTCTCGCCAACCGAATCGATCCTGGGCGAGGGCGATCTGCGCCGTCGTATGATCGCCCGCGATTATCTGGAGGCGATCAATTACGCCTTCGTCGAGGATGCGCTGCTCGCGACATGGCAGGCCAGCGACGGCGCCGTGCCGTTGGCGAACCCGCTGAGCGCCGAACTCAGCACCATGCGCACGATGCTGCTGCCCGGGCTGGTCTCGGCGGTGGCGCGCAACGCCGCGCGGCAGCAGACCCGTTTGAGATTGTTCGAGGTCGGCAAAGTCTTCGCCGCGACCGGCGAAGCGCCGCTCGAAACCCGCCGGCTGGCCGCCGCGGTCTGCGGCGATGCCGCGGGCGAGCAGTGGGGCGCCGCCGCGCGTCCCACCGATTTCCACGACATCAAGGGCGACCTCGACAGCCTCGCGGCGGCCGCGGGCGCCGTCCTCGACTACCGCCCCTCGCAGGCGGCATGGGGCCACCCCGGTCGTTCGGCCGAGGTGTATCGCGGCGAGACCAGACTGGGCTGGATCGGCGAGCTGCACCCACGCCTGCAGCGCGCGCTGGACCTCGATACCCCGGTGCTGGCCTTCGAAATCGATCTCGCCCCGCTGCAGCGCCGCGAATTGCCGCGCGCGGCGGCCCTGAGCCGCTATCCGTCCGTCCGCCGGGACCTCGCGTTCGTCGTCCCGGAAGAGGTGTCCTGGGCCGCCCTGGAAGCCACCGCCAAACGCGCCGCAGGCCCGTCTTTGAGGGATTTGCGGCTGTTCGATCGGTACGTCGGCAAGGGCGTCGAAACCGGATGCAAGAGCCTCGCTATGGGCTTGATTCTCCAAGAGGAATCGCGCACTCTGACCGACCGCGAAGTCGATCAAGCGGTGGCTGCGGTCATCGCAGCGCTGCGCGGGGAGCACGGCGCCGAAATCCGGTCATGATGGAGATCACGTTAAGCCGGTTCGAGCAGTCGATTCAGTACGTTTGGGGGAACGGATGGCATTGACCAAGGCAGAAATGGCCGAGCGCTTGTTCGACGATGTCGGCCTGAACAAGCGCGAGGCGAAGGAATTCGTCGACGCGTTTTTCGATGTCTTGCGCGAAGCCCTGGAACAGGGCCGACAGGTCAAATTGTCCGGTTTCGGCAACTTCGACCTGCGCCGCAAGAACCAACGCCCCGGCCGCAACCCCAAAACCGGCGAAGAGATTCCGATCTCCGCCCGCACCGTCGTCACCTTCCGTCCCGGCCAAAAGCTGAAGGAACGCGTCGAGGCCTATACGGGAGCCGGCGGCGATGCTTGACCCCGGCAGTAACCGCGAGCTTCCGCCGATCCCGGCGAAGCGCTACTTCACCATCGGCGAGGTCAGCGAGCTGTGCGACGTCAAACCGCACGTGCTGCGCTATTGGGAAACCGAATTCCCCAGCCTCAAGCCCGTCAAGCGCCGCGGCAACCGCCGCTACTACCAGCGCCACGACGTCCTGATGGTCCGCCAGATCCGCAGCCTGCTGTACGAACAGGGCTACACCATCGGCGGCGCCCGCCTGCGCCTCGACGGCGAAGGCGCCAAGCAGGACTCGGCGATGACCTCGCAGGTCATCCGCCAAGTGCGCATGGAACTGGAAGAAGTGCTGCAACTGCTCAAACGCTGAGCGACGCTGGCCCCGCCCGTACCCGAGCGGGTACAATGCCCGACCTACCCGGGGTATAGCGCAGCCTGGTAGCGCACCAGTCTGGGGGACTGGTGGTCGTCGGTTCGAATCCGGCTACCCCGACCAATACATGACGGCAAACCCTCTCTGCCGTATTCCGAAAGCCCCGCAAATTGCGGGGTTTTCGCGTTATGGCTGTGGACTTCAGTCCCGCGCCTCGGCGCCCGGTTTGGTGAAAAATTCGCCAAATTCTCCCTCTCTTTCTCCGGCCCTGTGGACTTCTCGATTGTCAAGTCCACAGGATGGTTTTCGGAATTCCTTGCAGGTCAAAGAGTTACGTGTGGTCTCGGGAGAGCGGTTTTATGGCGTCAATGCCTGCCGAGCGGGATGTCAACGACGTGCTGTAGCCCCGACGTCCCCCCGATTTTGAGTAGCAGCGCGATCTGGAGTCCAATTCCCCAATGAGAGGAGATTGGACGTGAAGAAGCGTTTTACCGAAGAGCAGATCATCGGCTTCCTGCGTGAGGCCGACGCTGGCATGCCGGTCAAGGACTTGTGCCGGCGGCACGGGTTCAGTGAGTCGTCTTATTTCCTGTGGCGTAGCAAGTTCGGCGGCATGACCGTCCCCGACGCCAAGCGCCTGAAGGACCTCGAAGCCGAGAACGCCCGGCTGAAGAAGCTGCTGGCCGAGCAGATCTTCGAGAACGATGTCATCAGGGACGTTCTGCGAAAAAAGTCCTGACCGCATCGGCGCGACGCGAGCTTGTGCGGCAGTTGATCGATCGGGGCCTGAGTGAGCGGCGCTCGCTCAGGCTCGTGCATATGAGCGCCAGCGCGCTCCGCTACGTGCCGCGTCCGGACAGCAACGGCGAACTGCGCGAGCGCATCCAGGCGCTCGCACAGCGCCACAAGCGTTACGGCGTCGGGATGATCCACCTCAAACTGCGACAGGCAGGGATGATCGTGAACTACAAGCGCGTGGAACGGCTGTACCAGGAAGCGAAGCTGCAGGTGCGACGACGAAAGCGCAAGAAGGTGCTGGTCGGCGAGCGGCAGCCGCTGCGACGTCCGACTGCGGCCAACCAGGTGTGGTCGATGCGTAAGCTTCCCCGGTTCCTGGGCATCCAATAAGTAGAGCTTTCTGGCATCTTTCCCGTCAGGAGGTTCCATGAAGAAGTTGAAGTTCAGCGAGACCCAGATCGTCTCGATACTCAAGCAAGGCGAT
>JAGNNB010000345.1 GCA_017990865.1 Lysobacteraceae bacterium | reverse complement strand
CTGCATGCCCGACGGCCGCGACGCGGTCGAAGATTTGCGGATCGAAGGTCTCAACGACGACGCCGTGCTGGCGCGCGCTCCCGGCAGTGAACACGCCGTTCGACTGTCGCTGCGCGCGCTGGGCACCGACCATCGCGTGCAATGGTTGTTGGACGGGCGTTGGGTCGGCGAGACGGAAGGTAGCGCGCCGCTGATTCGCGATTTCGGCGATCCGGGCGAACATGACCTGACGGCGATCGCCGACAGCGGCGCTTGGACGAGTCTCGCGTTTCGCGTATTGGAGTGACGCGATTGTCAGCGACGTGAATCGGAACGACGCTTCGATTCCGAAGCGATGCGCGGCGACGAGCGTCGCCGCGCGCGACGCGAAGCATCAAGCCAATTGCGACAACACGTGTTCGGCCGAGGACACTTTGAACTCGCCCGGCGCTTCGACGAACAATTGCTTGACGACGCCGTCTTCGGCGTACAGCGCGAAGCGTTTGCTGCGCATGCCCATGCCGTAGGCGCTGGCGTCCATTTCCAAACCGAGCGCGCGCGCGAAGTCCGCATTGCCGTCGGAAATGATATCCATGCCTTCGGGGACGTTCTGATCGGCCGCCCAGGCTTTCATCACGAACGGGTCGTTCACCGACATGCACGCGACGCTGACGCCTTTGGCGCGGAATGCGTCGAACTGTTCGACGAAGCCGGGCAAATGTTTTTCGGAACACGTGGGCGTGAACGCGCCGGGCACCGAGAACAGCACCATTTTTTTGCCTTCGAACAGGGCGGGCGTGGTGACGTTCTCGAAGCTGTCGCGAATGTGTTTGACGGTCACTTCCGGAATGCGGTCGCCGATCTGAATGCTCATGGGGGTTCTTCTTGTGGGTAGCGAAGTCTAACAGGCGTCGACGATGCGGGAGCGCGCCGACGCTTGCGGCGGCGGCCATTCGCGAAACGATTCAGCGGCCGGAAAAGCTGAACGAAAAGCCGACGAGCGGCGGCGTCGCAAGCGCGAAAGCCCCTTGAAACGCTGATCGGCGCGCCTATCTATGCGCCATGGCGGCCTTGCGCCGCTCCCCAAGGAGATACCGACATGACGCTTATCCGCTATCCGCAAACCTGGCCCGCGCAAGCGCGTTTGCACGACGACCTGAAACAAATGTTCGACCGCCTGTTGCAAACCGGCGGCGATTCCGCCGACGAATCGGCCGTGGTCACCAGTCAATGGGTGCCGCGCGTGGACATCAAGGAAGAAGCCGATCGCTTCGTGATTTACGCCGATCTGCCGGGCGTCGATCCGCAAGACGTCGAAGTGTTGATGGACAAAGGCATGCTCACCATCAAGGGCGAGCGCAAGAGCGAAACCGAAGACAAGGCGGAACGTTTCTCGCGCATCGAACGCCGATACGGCAGTTTCTATCGCCGCTTCGCGCTGCCCGACACCGCGGACGCCGACGGCATCACCGCGCGCGGTCGTCATGGCGTATTGGAAATCGCGATTCCGAAGAAGCCGCAATCGACGCCCCGTCGCATTCAAGTCGGCGGCAACGACGTCGGCACCACTCAGTAATGCAGCGATGCAGTAACGCTGCGATGCCGTAGCGTGGCGACGCCGTAGCGCGGCCGTACGCCGGACATCGCGAGCCTTCGGCATGATCGCCGGAGGCTCTCGGCACGCACGACCGCAGCGATGTCTGCGGTCGTCGTGCTTTCGGCGTTTTTTAGGCGATGTGCCGACGCGAACGCGACGGACGATTTTGATCGAGCCATAGCGATCGAGCGACGCCGATCCACCGATGCGTCCGCGCGCGCTGTAGGATGTTCACGACGAAACAACGCCGACCTCGAGCGAATCACCGATGCGATTCAAGGACTACTACCAAATCCTGGGCGTCGAAGCCGGCGCGGGCGACGCTGAGATCAAGACCGCGTATCGTCGGCTTGCGCGGAAATATCATCCGGACGTGAGCAAGGAGCCCGGCGCGGAAGAGACGTTCAAATCGGTCAACGAAGCCTACGAAGCGCTACGCGACCCGGAGAAACGCAAGGCCTACGATCAACTGCGGGCGCGCGGCTATCGCCCCGGCGACGAGGTGCAGCCGCCGCCGGGCGGGTTCGGCGGGCCGGGCGGCGTCGACTTCGAAGAAATTTTCGCCGGCGGCAACGGCGGTTTCAGCGATTTCTTTCAGGAATTGTTCGGCCGTCGTCGCGGCCCGGGCGGTGCGGGTCCGCAAGGGCGCGCACGAGGCGATGGCGCCACGCGCGCCAAGATCGCCGTGCCGCTGGAAGCGGTCTATGCTGGCGAGCCGGTGCGCGTGTCGGTCGCCGGCAAATCGCTCGACGTGCGCATTCCCAAAGGCATTCGTCCCGGGCAGGCGATCCGCCTCGGCGGTCAGGCGCCGGGCGGCGGCGATTTGCTGCTGGAAATCGAATATGCCGCGCACCCGCGCTTCGAAGTAGACGAGCGCAACATCATCCATGCGTTGGCGGTAGCGCCGTGGGAAGCGGCGCTCGGCGCGACGCTGAGCGTGCCGACGCTGGGCGGCCCGGTGGAGTTGAAGATCCCACCGGATTCGGAAGCGGGCCGGAAACTGCGCCTGCGAGGACGCGGATTGCCGGGCGCGGGCGGCGCGCCGGCCGGCGATCAGATCGTCGAATTGGAAATTTTGGCGCCCAAGGCGCACACCGACGAAGAGCGCGATGCGTATCGGCATTTGCGCGATGCGTTCGGGGACGATTGGCGCCGGGCCTGAGCCCAGACGTTTCGTTCTCTGATCCCGCGATACGTGTGTCGATAGGCCGAGAGTCCGACCGACGACTCGGCCGATAATCTGGCTTGAATCAACCTTCGCCCATCACGTACTTGGTGATGGTGTTCGACAATTCGACTTCGCTGAAAGGCTTGGTCAGATACGCGCGGGCGCCTTGACGCATGCCCCACACGCGATCGGTGTCTTGATCCTTGGTCGTCACCAGCACGATCGGAATGTGCTTGGTGGTGGGCTCGCGCGAGATGGTGCGCGTGGCCTGGAATCCGTTGAGATTCGGCATCACCACGTCCATCAGGATCAAATCCGGGATTTCGCGTTTCGCCACTTCGACGCCGGCGGCGCCGTCTTCGGCCACGAGGGCTTCGTGCCCGAGTTTTTCGACGATGCGGCGGATACCCATCAACTGGGACGGGGAGTCGTCGACGATCAGGATGCGTGCCATGCGGAGACCCGTGGAGGAATGCGTCCAGTGTAGTGGGCCGGATCGTCGCCCGAAAGCGGGCCGGAATCCGGTTGTGACTCGTCTCACATTACGGCGAAGCGCGCGCGGGCGCCAGAGGCGTCGTGCCGCAGGCTCAATTCGAACCGATCCGCACCAAGGTACGCCCCAGCGAACCGCCGGCCAGCATGCCGGCGAACACCTCGGGCAGTTCGGCCAAACCGACTTCGTGGGTGCAGATGGTGTCCAGATGCGCGGGTTTCCAGTCGCCCGAGAGGCGTCGCCAGACCTCCTCGCGGATGTCGCGCGCCGTGCCGGCCGAGGCCACACCCAGCAGCGACACGCCGCGAATGATGAAAGGCATGACGGTGGTCGGCAGATCGGCGGTGGCCGCCAATCCCGCGGACGCGACGTTGCCGTAGGGCTTGGTCTGGGCGAGCAGGCTGGCCAGCATCGGTCCGCCGACGTTGTCCAGACCGCCGCCGAAGCGCGCGGCTTCCATCGGCCGGGTCGTCGCCAATGCGTCGCGCCCCAACACCTCTGCGGCGCCGAGACGCTTGAGATAGTCGGCATGCGCGGGTTTGCCGCTGATCGCATGCACCTCGTAGCCGGCGCGGGCGAAGATATCGACCGCCAGCGAACCGACGCCGCCGGTCGCGCCGGTGACGGCCAAAGGCCCGAGCGCGGGCGTCTGCCGGTTTTCTTCCATTCGCAGCAAGGCGAGACCGGCGGTGAACCCGGCGGTGCCGAGAATCATGCTCTCGCGCAGACTCAGGCCCGAAGGCAGGGGAATCGCCCAACGCGACTCGATCCGCGCGTATTCGCCGTAACC
>JAGNNB010000344.1 GCA_017990865.1 Lysobacteraceae bacterium | reverse complement strand
GCATCAATGTCCGCGCCGCCGCCCGCCCCCGCGCCGCAGGATCCCTCCACGCAGGTCCTCGACCTCGGCATCCTCGACGAGTTGCGCAGCATGCTGGGCGGCGAGGTCGATCGCCTGATCGAGGTCTTCCTCGAAGACACGCCGCGTTTGATCTCCGCATTGGAAACGGCGGCGATCGGCCCCGATTACGACATGCTGCGCAATGCCGCGCACTCGTTGAAATCCTCCAGCGCCAACCTCGGCGCCGTCGCGCTGTCCAACGCGGCGAAAAAAGTCGAGCACGGCGCGCGCGCCCGTTCGCTGGAACGACCCGCGGTCGCGGTGGCGGTGATCGCCAACGAATTTGCTCGCACCAAACAGGCGTTACGGGCGACGATGACCTCCGCCATCTCGGACATGCGCTGACGCGAGGCGTCGTTTGTGGCCGGACATCGACACTTGTCGCCTTCGAAGACGCTTCGGCGCAGGAGCCCAGGCCAAACGGGCCGAGGCGCCATCGCAGGTCGATCGAAGCGCGACGAATGGCACACTATTTGCTCGCAGTTGCTCGATCTCATCGAGATCGTTTCTACCTCCAGGGGACCTTAATTCATGGGATTTCTAGATTTCTTCAAGGGCTTCGGCTCGAAGGCCGAACAGGACAAAGCCCGTCAAGATGTCGATCAAGCGCTGACCGCGCTGGACATCGATGTCGCCATCGGCGCGCACCGCAACTGGAAAGATCGCCTGACCAATTATCTCGAAGGCAATTCCAGCGAAGACCTGCGGCCGGAAGTGATTTGCCACGACGACCGTTGCGATCTGGGCAAATGGATCCATTCCGACGGGCAAAAGCAGCTCGGCCAGTACACGATGTTCTCCGAGCTGCGCTCGATCCACAAAATGTTCCATCAGCAGGCGTCGAGCGTGGTCGCGCTGCACCAAGCCGGCAAGCAAGACGCCGCCAAATGGTTGCTCGACGGCGAATACACCAAAACCTCCGAACGCATCATCGGCCGGCTCAACGATCTGAAATCGCTCAGCGGCGCGAAGTAACCCGCGCGCGACGCATCGGCCCAGAAGCCGAAAACGAAACGGCGGCCGAAAGGCCGCCGTTTACGTTTCCGTCTGTCGCTTTGCGCCCGTCGTTTGGGCGCCGAAGCCGACGCCGCGCGTTTCAGCGCTCGATTTTGGTCTGCAGATAATTCTGCTCGCCCAGACGCTCGATCAACGACAACTGGGTCTCGATCCAATCGATATGTTCCTCTTCGGATTCGAGAATATCGGCGAACAAGCGCCGGCTGACGTAATCGCCGACCTTCTCGCAATGGGCGATCGCTTCGCGCAACAGAGGCACGGCATCGTGTTCCAACGCCAAATCGCATTCGAGAATTTCGCGTGGATTCTCGCCGATGCGCAGTCTGCCCAGCGCTTGGAAATTCGGCAGCCCGTCGAGAAACAGAATGCGCTCGGACAATGCGTCGGCGTGCTTCATTTCGTCGATCGACTCGTGATGCTCGTGTTCGGCGAGTTCCTTCAAGCCCCAGTTCTTCAGCATTTTCGCGTGCAAAAAATACTGATTGATCGCGATCAATTCGTTGTACAGCGCTTTATTGAGGAATTCGATGGTGTTGGGGTCGCCTTTCATGACCTGATCCGCAATCGCGAGCGAGTGAGAGCGCTACGTTAACGCACCCGGGCACGCGAATGCGAATCGCGTTTCGGTGCGAGGCTTCGATGAAGCTCGTCGGAAAAATGAACGGCGCGCGCGAAACGAAGGCGGGGCGTCGACGCGCTCAGGCGGCGTGGGCGATATCGGCCGGCGCGGCGTGAACGTCTTCGAGCAACTGGCCCGCGACCTGCAGGCAACTGCCGCAACCGGCACCGCAGCCGGTGCGCATCGTCAGCTCGCCGACGGTGCGGCAACCCGCTGCGGCGGTCTGGCGGATTTCGCGTTCGGTGACGCCGTTGCAGAGGCAGACGTACATGGCCTACGGACCGTATCTGGGAACGGTTCTCATTGGGCCACGGATGAGAATGATTGTCAATTTGCGCTTGGCGCCGCTTTTCCGGAGCAGAGCCCGTCGTGCGCCGCGTCTCAGCCGGAGGGCGGGGCGCTGTCGGGACCGCCGCCGTTCTGGCGACGTTGCCGGAACCGCCGCCGTTGCCGTTGCTGCCAACGTCCGACCTCGAGCGTCTGGGCCGGAATGGCCTGCATCCCGGCGATCTGCCGGGCGAAAGGCGCCAAATGCTGCAAGGCATTGGCGTAGACCCCGCGTTTGAACGTGACCACATGCTCGAGCGGGTACCAGAAATCGACCCAGCGCCAGTGGTCGAACTCCGGCTTTTCGGTCAGGTCCAGCCGCAGGTCGCTTTCCTCGCCGACGAAACGCAGCAGGAACCACACCTGTTTCTGGCCGATGCAGACCATCCGGTCGTTGCGGCGCACGGCGCGCGCTGGCAAGCGATAACGCAACCAGCCCGGCGTGGTGCCGAGCACATCGACGTGCTCCGGCAACAGCCCGGTTTCTTCGCGCAATTCGCGGTACATCGCCTCGAGCGGCGTCTCGTCGCTGTTCATCCCGCCCTGCGGGAACTGCCAGCCGTCGCGACGGACACGCCGCGCCCAGAACACCCGGCCATCCGGGCGCATCAGCACGATCGCGACATTGGGTCGGTAACCGTCCGGATCGATCACGACGCGGACTCCTAAACGATTTGGCCGTGCGGCCACTGCCACCGACTCTGCCACGAGGCGCCGCAATCGACAAGCAGTCCGTTCGGGCTTCGGATGCCGTTCGGCATCCGTACGCCGCAGTGCGGTTATTCGGCGCGCGCGAAGGCCGCCGGCACCCGCACCGCGCCTTCCATCAATACGCGGGCGCTGCGGCTCATCACCGCTTTGCGCACGGTCCATTGCCCATCGACCAGCGCCGCTTCCGCACCGACGCGCAAGGTACCGGAGGGATGCCCGAAACGTACCGCCGTGCGCGCGCCGCCGCCGCCGGCTTCGCTGACCAGGGTGCCCGGAATCGCGGCCGCGGTGCCGATCGCGACCGCCGCCGTGCCCATCATCGCGTGATGCAGTTTGCCCATCGACAGCGCGCGCACCTGCAGATCGATCTCGCTGGCCGCGATGCGCTTGCCGCTGGAGGCCGTGTAATCGGCCGGCGGCGCCACGAACGCCACCTTCGGCGTGTGCTGGCGTTTCGCCGCATCGGCCGCGTCCGCGATCAAGCCCATCCGCACCGCGCCGTGCGCGCGAATCGTTTCGAACATCGCCAAGGCCTTCGCATCGCCATTGATCGCGTCCTGCAATTCGGCGCCGGTGTAGCCCAGATCGGCGGCGCGCACGAACACGGTGGGGATACCGGCGTTGATCATCGTGGCCTTCAGCGTGCCGATGCCCGGCACATCCAGATCGTCGACCAGGTTGCCGGTGGGGAACATGCTGTTTTGAACCGCCGCGCCGCCGCCCTCGCCTTCGCCCTCGTCCGCCGGGTCGATGAATTCCAACACGATTTCCGCCGCCGGAAAGGTCACGCCGTCCAGCTCGAAATCGCCGGTTTCCTGCACCTCGCCGTTCGCGATCGGCACATGACAGACGATGGTCTTGCCGATGTTCGCCTGCCACACCCGCACCGGGAACGTGCCGTTCTCCGGCAACCGCGACTTGTCGATAAACCCATTCGCGATCGCGAACGGCCCGACCGCGGTCGACAGATTGCCGCAGTTGCCGCTCCAATCGACGAACGCGGTGTCGATCGACACTTGGCCGTACAAATAATCGACATCGTGATCCGGTCGACTACTGCGCGAGATGATCACGCACTTGCTGGTGCTCGACGTCGCCCCGCCCATGCCGTCGGTGTGCTTGGCGTACGGATCCGGACTGCCGATCACCCGCATCAACAGCGCATCGCGCACCGTCCCGGGACCGCGCGCCGCTTCCGGCAAATCATCCAGCCGGAAGAACACGCCCTTCGACGTGCCGCCGCGCATGTAGGTGGCGGGGATTTTCAATTGAGGCGCGTGGCGAGGGGGGCTGTAGCTC